>CAYMLE010000056.1:0-15623 GCA_964391115.1 uncultured Herbinix sp.
TACGGCAATTATATTAACAAATCAGCTAAGTCTTTAACAAGCTCCTGACCCATAGCCTTATCTAAAGCATATGTTCCAAAGATGTAGCTTTATATCAAATTCTATTTAGAACCTTCTTTAATTCAATAAATGCTAATTGATATGCTTCTTCCCCATCCGATAATTTTCTTTTAGATGGATTTTTTTCTAACTTTTTCAGTCCTTCAAAATTAGAAAGATGTGGTTCCAGACTTAGAAAACCACGATATCCGTTATGATCAAGCTCTTGAAATATTTTTTGTAAATGACCATCACCAAAGCCCGGAGGGACTACCTCTCCAGTGTCCATCTTTGCATCTTTTACATGAATGTACTCTATATACGATTTCAACATGTTAAATGCTTCTATTGTATCCTGATTACACTGAACAAAATTTGCAAAATCGAAAATACACTTGAAATGATTGCCATAAAACCGTTCCATTAAGTGGGCACAGTGAGTAGCATGATCGCCATAGATACCTTTTTCATTTTCATGGAGTAGTATAACATCGTGTTCTTTTGCATAATCTACCATCTTTTCAATTCTCGCAAAAACTTCTTCCTTATAAATCTCTGGTTCCTCATTTTGAGGAATAAAGAAACTAAACATTCTTATATATTTTGTTTCAAATATTTTTGCTAAACTAACAACATGTTTAAATAGTTCAAAATGAGTAGTAAAATCATCGCAAATCGAAATTTTTCCTATAGGGGAACCGATCGCTGATATTTTTATGTCCTTTTCTCTAAAATATTCCATTAATCTCATAGCTTCTTCTTCTGTGTATTCCGCAATTCCTTTGTTATTTGCACTTCGAAGTTCTAAGTAATCCTGGCCTAACTTCTTTAATAAACTAATTTGAATTTCAACATCTTGATTAATTTCATCAGCAAAACCAGTTAATATACTATTTTTTAACATAAAGTACCTCCCATTTCTCTAATTTACAATAAGATTTCTTTTCCGCTTCTTCCTGAATGATACGCACCTAGCATTAAACGTATCGTATCTTCTACTCCATTTATATCTAATAAATATCTACGATTTTCCAGAATTGAATGATAAAAATCGAAGATACAATCCCTATGTCCAGCTCCCCAATAACTCTTGCCAAGATTATGCTTCTGCTCAGTAGAGACACGTTCCACATTACCATTGTTATGGTAACAGGTTACTTCTTGTCCTTCGATTCTAATCTTCATGTTTTCGCACACTAGCTCAATGATAGGATCCGAATCTTCCACAAAAGAACTGGTAGCATAAAAACAAGCAACTGCATCAGGATACCGAATATAGGCCGACATAGTATCTTCTACTTCTATCTTCCCCTTCAAATGATGATTCGTTATCATAGCATCTATACTATCTGCCTTCTGATTCATGAGATAATTAATTAAATCAAGGGTATGAATCGATTGATTGATAAGTACTCCGCCACCTTCGAGTGCCAGCTTACCTCTCCAGTCACTCGATGAATAATAATCTTCCTGTCGATTCCAAGTAACCATTCCACGGATACCCAGAATTTTACCAGGTACATCGAAAGCAAGCATCTCTTTTACCTTGATGATAATCGGATTATATCGATTCTGAAAACAGAAACCCAGATAATTCTTAGAGGAAGCGCTTTTTAATAACTCAAATTGCTTATCATCAATAACCGGTGGTTTTTCCATAAAAACATGTAAATTGTGTTTCAGTCCTTCCAATGCCATCGGTGTATGAAGGTAATGAGGAGTACATATATGAAGAATGTCAATAGTTTCATTATTCATCATAGAATCTAAGGAGTCATAAGCTTTTCCTCCGTACTGGCTCGCCATTGCCTCTGCTTTGTTAAGCTTGTTATCAATAAATGCCACAAGCTCGTGTCCTTCCATACTATGAACGCATTCAGCATGTACCTTAGCAATGCTTCCGCATCCGATAATTGCTGTTCTCATCGCTATTCCTCCTAATATCGTTATTGTGATAGTATCCTTATGCTTTCAATTCCATTATGGTTTAGTAACTTCCTTCGGTGTTAAAGGTTGTATCAGATACCTTTTCCTTCAGTCTAGAATTTGACCTTAATTTATTAAGCTCGGTTAAAAACAATTCCTCATCAAAGGGTAAAGTAACCGGCTTATTTGTCCAACTCGATAAATGCATAGCATTCGATAAGGTAAGTCCGTTAATTCCCTCGAAACCTTCTGCAACCAAAGGAGTTCCATGAAGAATTCTTCCTGCAAATGCTCGTAAAACACCGATATGCTGAGGATTTTCACCATCTGTTACAAGTTCCACCCATTTTCCGTTAGGCTTTGCAAAGCCTTCTGTAGTCGCGAAGCAATATTCCCGTTCATTCACTTCTAGTTCATATACGGATAACTTATCTCCTTCGCATACAATTTTCGCTTTTTCTAATGTAACTTCAAATCTATTTGTTCCTGGAGCATCGCCTGTTGTTGTTACAAAAACACCAGTCGCTCCATTGGGATATTCTAAGTATGCAGTAACGTCATCTTCTACTTCTATATCATGCCATTTTCCATTATGACAAAAGGCTTGAACTTTATTAGGCATTCCACAGATCCATTGAAGTAAATCAAGATTGTGAGGGCATTGGTTTAATAATACTCCGCCGCCTTCTCCTGCCCAGGTAGCCCTCCAATCGCCGGAATTATAGTACGCTTGGGTGCGATACCAATCAGTAATGATCCAATTTACTCTTTTGATAGCTCCATAACTTCCACTATGGATTAACTCGTGCATCTTACGATAAAGATGATTTGTTCTTTGATTGAACATCATTGCAAATACCAAATTATGCTTCTCGGCTACTTCATTCATTTCTCGCACTTGTTTTGTGTAGACTCCGGCAGGTTTTTCGCTTAGTGCATGAATTCCGTGCTCCAGTGCCATAATAACGTACTTCGGATGGTCATAATGGGGTGTTGCAATAAGTACAGCATCACAGATGCCTTCTGATATTAACTCTTCTCCTGATGAAAAGATCACAACCTGATCCGCGAATTTATCATTTGCCCATATTCTCCTGCTTTCCTTACTATCAGCAACAGCTACAAGCTCCATCTCCGGCACTTCCCCGTTAAATATCTTTTCACTGTGACTGCTGCCCATATTACCAATTCCAATTATGCCTATTCTGACTTTTTTCATACTTTCCTCCTCTTAACGTTATTCTATCTTTTTGAAAATAGTTGTTGCTCTTCTTAAACCAAATAGCCTACTTATTAATGCTTATTATAGTTCCATTCTTATGGTTTTACCATTGCAAAGATATGAAAAGACATTGTATATATCGCTCTACTATGTTAAGCTAAACCGCAAGAAACACTCTCTATGCAAGTTTCTGCGAGTAAATTAAAATTTTAATGGAGTTTATGATGACTACATTCGCAAATATAAATAACAATAAAGTACTGTTTACTTATAGCAACGGGAATGAAACTTCGAAACGTTTTCAGATTCATTGCCATAATATATTTGAACTATACTATTTTATTGAAGGCGATGTTGACTTTATGGTAGAAGGTAAAGTCTTTCACCCAACACCTCGTAGCCTATTATTGCTTTCTCCCCATGTTTTTCACGGTGTACGTGTCAATTCTGAAGAATCATATATCCGGTATGTAATAGAGTTTCATCCCGATTTAATAAACTTAGAACGTCGGAATCTATTATTATCAATATTCCCAGATGTCAAAAAATTCTCACA
Organism: uncultured Herbinix sp.; assembly: GCA_964391115.1. Classification (GTDB taxonomy): domain Bacteria; phylum Bacillota; class Clostridia; order Lachnospirales; family Lachnospiraceae; genus Mobilitalea. The sequence goes on from CAYMLE010000056.1 coordinate 3,744, forward strand.
GAAGGAAGTTTATTACGAGCATACGGATTATTTTCACCTTCATTCATTTTTCGAAGCAATTGTAGAATGCAGTAAACAGCAAGCTACAACTTGTGAACAATTACTTCCCATTTATTTAGAAGCTCTTTTGGCACAGCTCAATATTATGTGCCGCACCTTAAGTCCGACCAAAATTGAAAATAATACAACTAGTATCATCTCTGATATTATTACATATTTAAATGATCAACTCACGGAAAGCATTTCATTGGATATGATTTCCGAGAAATTTTATATCAGTAAACATTATCTTAACCGGATTTTTCGTAAAGCAACAGGCACGACTATCATTGATTACCTGATATATAAAAGGGTTATTTATGCACAGCAGCTTTTGATGAATGGTAGTGCCGCTATCGATGCTGCTGTTTTGTCGGGTTTTCATGATTATTCCACCTTCTATCGTGCTTATCGCAGAATCTTAGGACATACTCCGTCAAAAGATCTATTCTGATATTATTATTAATCGCTTACGACCCACCGGTCTCTGCATCAGCCACAGAACGTTAAATATCGGCATAGCCGGTAATTCTTGCCAAACTATGCCGATTTTTTTTCGTATTATCAATTGCTATGACGTACCCTAAGGAGCAGCTTTCTCCGCAGCATTGCTTTATATCGGCCGTATTTAAAAAACTGGGAGTATCGATGATCTCCCAGTTAACTCCGTTAATCATATTTCAAGTTCTTGAACCCTCTATGATTATTCCAAAATAAATGCTCATAACATGCCACTTAAAAGCATTAAAACAATAATTCCATCTGGTCCATCTCATCCACCTTAATCCGAGAAGCACGTATGGTAAGAATATGCTCTTCCCCCTTAATATGCTCTCCTTTTACATACTGAATATCCCTTTGAAGGCCGGAGCTTACAAGATTAAGGACATAGATATTGTCAAATCGATTATAGATTGACTCACCGCCTAAACCTGAAAGACATATCAATTGTGTATTATTCTTCTTTGCGAAATCCATCAAGGGCTTAAGTAGATGGGTTGCATTGGTTTGAGCAAATGGATTATCCATTATCAAAACCTTACCTTCCTCCCTCTCAAAGAATAAATCAGTATCCTCTCTTCGCATATAGGATAGTAAGCTGGATAATACTACAAAGGCGGACAAAAACCCTTCTCCACCAGAGTTTTTTGCAACCTGAGCCCAGGTGATGGGATATTCCTTTTGAGCTTCAATTTTATATAATTTGATACCAATATTCCCGATACCTACAACGGTGTCATACAGGTTTTTGGTAGTAACAAAGGCTCCTATCATTTCTTCAATATTTTCATTATGTTCTATCCGCTGAAGTCCTCTTTTTGTAATCTCTTCCATGAAGTCCTGTAGTCTTAGCTTATAGGTATTCTCTTGTTCTTCCCATTCCGGTAGTTTTATCTTCAGCATTTTAATGGTACGATCACGTACTGTTATAGAGGAGTTTCTATCGATTTTACCGAGGTTTTTGTGTATCTCTTCGATATAATCCAGTAGCATCTCAATTACCTTCTGGCGCTCTTTTTCTACTAGGGCGATATCTACTTCCAGCTTCTCTAATAAAGCTTCATAGGAACCCAAAATAATTGCCAACTGCTCTAGTACACCCTGAGGTTCGTTTGACAGACTTAGCATGGTTTCGATTGGCTTATTGAAAAACTCTTCTTCATATATTTCCTTACGCAAGATACCTTCCAGGTATTTTCTTAGGGCCTCTTTTTTATCACTTTGAATAGCAACAGAACTTCGATAATCTCTAACTAATCTACCACGGAACGTTTCTAAATCCTTTGTATTTAGTTCTCGTAAGCTATTGCCTGTTAATTCCCTAAATTCTTCTTCAAATGAAAATATTCGTTCAGTTGTAAAATGGTCAAACTCTATCAGATTGGATAGATTATTCGCATAGTGATTGATCTTCTCTTTGCAAGCATTAAACAGCTTTTCCTCCTTAGAAATTGCAGCTATAATAAGCTGACCGCGTTTTTTAAAGGAAAGGTCAGTTATTTGGCTTCTTGGAATTAGTTCTGATTTCTGATATTTATCTTCAACCTGTTTCAAATCATTATTAATCTTACTTTGCAATACAGCTATTTCCGTAGTGATTTCATTATATTCTTTCTCCAGTTGCTGATGTGCTATCTCTTGGGTACCCTTCTCTTTTTTTTGCTCCTGCTCTACATATTCGTCAACAGCTACGTCTCTATAGTCAATCTCCGACAGTCCATATTCTGATTCTTTCTTTAACAATTGATTTTGCTTATTCTCAAACCGTTCCTTCGCTTGATTTAATCTCTCTTCCAGATGAAGCTGATCATCACTAATTTGTCTTGTTAAGGCCTCATATCTAGCTTTGATGTCCTCAATGTCCTTATTTAGTCTATCACCTTCTTGGTAACTCTGGTAATCACTTACCTTCTTTTGTAAAGCCTTTAACTTAGTATTACCTTTTTCGCGATTGACTGCAGCATCCTGAAGGAACTGATTTATCTCTAGGATCAAACGTTTGCAACCCTCCAAGCTATGTCCAAGCTTTTCTAAATCAGCAGCAATCTGTCCAATCTGATTCCTATAGTTTAGGTATTCATCATACTGCTCACATAATTTCATAAAATCCTGGAGCTGATTCGTCAGGTTAATCTCTAGACGGGAACTCTGATTAATCTTCTCTGTTAAATTCCTCTGTAATTGTTGTAACATATCCTTTTTACTTCGCAGTTCTCGTAAAGACACTACAGATTTTTCAATCTTCTGCTTTAGGCTATTAACTTCTTTTATACTATCGTTGTATTTGCTTTGTGTTACAGCTTGATACTTAATCTCATTGTACTTATCTTCATATTCCCTAATTTCCTCTACCTTCTGAAACAATTGTCTATCTGCCTTTTCTATCTGAGATTGCTTTTGATATAATAATTCCTTTAAAGAATTCTCGTTCAGTAGGTGCTGGTTAAACATAACAAAGAAGCTAATTCTATTCATTTCATAAATACAGCCCACATTGCTACTATTAAACGAGTCTATGTCTTCTCTTCGTATGATTGGGATTGGAAAAGAAGTATAGAAATCCACCTGTCTGGCTGACAACTGCTGAAGCCCTATGTCGCTCATAATAATACTATAGGGAAGCATTGGGTTATGCTTAATCAGAGCTTGATTTACTTCCGTAGAATTCCCATTTTTCTTCAACCACTCCATACCATATATATAATGTAAATCCATATCACTTAGTAATTCACTAAATTCATTGGGTAATTCAAGAACCTTACCGGTTTCTAGTTTTCTATAGTCCTCCTCTAATTCTTCCTTCTGCCGTTCTAAGGTCCGCTTACTATAACCCAACTCTTTTAACTTTCTGTCGAAAACTTCTTCGATTCTTGGTGTTAGAAACAGACTCTCCTCGCCAAGTCCAATAAATCTAAGTATCCGTCTGCGGATCTCTAATTGTTTCTCAAACTCTCCTAAGATATCCTCCTGATGAGTGCCTTTAAGTTCCAGTTCTCCAAGTAGCTTATTACCATCCTCAATATCTCTGCTGCAGGAAGTCATACTTTCATCTGTTTGCTCTTTTTTCTCTTTTAGCTGTGTCAAGCTACCTTGAAGATTATTCAGTTCCTCTTTTAGCTTAAGCCTCTTTACCTCGAGTGAACCCTCTTCATATGCCCCAAGGATGTTTCGTTCAAGGTTTGCCTGATACCGTTTGTTAAAATCGGCTTCTTCCTTGTCAAATCCTTTGATTCTAGTCTGCACTTGTCCAAAGCTTCTCTCTAATTCCTGAATCTGTTTTTGTAAATATTCTTCCTGAGATATTAATGTCTCACGTTCCTCTTTCTTCTCTGAACATAAATCCTCTTGCTCCTTAAGATATATTTTGTGATTTACTAATGCATCCTCATAGTAGCATCTTAGATTATAACCTAACTGATTTCTCTCTGGTAGTAGATCCTTCTCTCGATCTTTCAAGACTTCAAGCTGATTCTCCAGAGTAAGAACATCACGGGAGAACTCTTTATACTCCCCATATAACCTGGCACATTCCATGGTATTAATCTGAACAACCAGATTATTAATTATTTGTAGAAGCCTCTCCCTCTCATCCTCTATGCTCTTTCGATTCTTATCTGTCCTCTCTAGTTCGTCCATAAGACAATACAACTGATAGGATGCCTCCTCAAAGTAAACAGCCTGTAAATCACTCTCAAGTAAGGTTAGTTTGTCTTCTAACAGAACTTTTTCCTGCGACTTTTCATCCAATAAATACGAAAGACTGCCTCTTAAATATGCTATTTTTTCTTCGTATTCTTGTTTATTTAACATGGCTGCAAGAAAGGCTGCGGCACTTTCCTGAATACCCTGTGCGTCATTCTGAAAGGTTAGAATTGTTTCCTTACGTTCTATTTTAGATTGATTTTCTTTATACTGTAATACAAATTTATGAATTATTTTTGCAAACTCTTTTATGCGGTTTTCATCCTTATTCAGTTTACTCTCTACTGCAGATAAAAACCATTTTTCCACAAGACCCGCTTCATCCTTAGCATCCTTAAATAGCTCCGATAGGCCAGATTCCTTTAAGTTTACCTTCTTTATAATCGCTTCCCATTCTGTATGGTTAATCTGAAATTCCTTTAAACGTTCAAAATATCTCTTCTGCTGAGGCGCCTGATTCATATCAAAGCATTGAAATGCTGGACTTTTCTCTCTTTTAATCTCATCAAATAACTCTTTACAAGCAATAAAGCCCTTCAGCTTTTTCACATTTCCATTGGTCTCAATCACCGGAATATTGTGAATGTCAAAGTTATTCGGTTCCCTATATTCATAGATAAAGTTCATCATATCCAGCTCATCCTTTAAATCCCCATCCAAAGAAGCTTGCTTTTGACGAACCATCATTCCCACCAAGACATATCCAGCCCCACCATCCAATACCCACTCCGTTAGTATAAAGGTTGGACGGTTTGTGGTAAAGAAGCTGGCAAACGCTCTGTCCGTTGTGTCCCGGTATCTTTTTCGTACAAAGGGTGCTATCATCATCTGAACAAGAACTGATTTACCACCCCCATTTTGCAAAGATAGTAAGGTGCTCTCACCTTCAAAGAAAAATGCTTCATCCTCCATGCGCATGGAATTGTTATTGTAATTCAGATTTATAATACGTAAGCAATTTATCTTACTCAACCTCATTCACCCCCAGCACCCTCATAACTCGGTTAAAGTTATTCTTATTTAATAGATTGAAGTCCATAAAATGATCTAGTTTATTGGTCGTCTTAATCATCTCGTCAGCTTCAATATAATCAATCAACCCTTGTTTCTGTAGAAAAGTCAGAATCGAATGGATAAATCCTTCTTTCGTAGTTTTTGCTCTAGATCCTCGATCATCACTGCGAAGGGCTTCATATGCTTCTAACATATTAGTAAAAGCCAGTCCCCCTTGCTCTTCCTCTTCTTCCTGTTTTAACGCTCCTTCTTTTAATCGATCAGAGATACAATTAAGGAGTTCTCCCACCTTCATAAAATCCCTAGTCTTACTAGAGCTACCCTGTCCATCATAAAACTCTACCAGAAGGGTAAGGATAACAAATTGAGAAAGATAGTAATCCTTATCTGTAGCTGTGGATTTGCATAAACTGGATTTCAGCAGTGCTTTAGAAAAACCGAGGAAATCATTATCCTCCTTTGGGATAAGGTAGATCACATTGCCATAACGCTCTATATTACTTTTTGCTATCTCTCCCTGTCGTTTAACCAGGTTCATGATTGCCTCATTTTCAGTATAATATTTATAAAGCTCAAGCTCATCTTCTTCTTTCAGCTCTCTAAACTCCAGAAGATAATAAAATATTCTTTGACTCATAGTAATAATATCCAAATCGTAAGTCATACAAATCACCTTTCTACGATACTCATTCTTCACAACAGCGTACAGATCTGTCCTATTGTTAGTCTATGTCAAGCGTACTTCAAACAATTTTATTACTGATAAGTAATAACTTGCACTAATCTAATGTGAATATTACATTCGAGCAGCGTACCTTTCTTAGCTTTCCATGTTCATCTACAACATTTATAAACTCTACAATTCCTTCGTCTACTCTAGTAACCTCCAGGCTCTTAATCCGCTTATATTGCTCCTGTTCGTCTATGATATCGAGCAAACATAAATTAATCTGAAATCCATTGGCTCTATCTAAAAAATGTTCCTCCCGCTCTTGCAGAAGCTCAACAAAGTGAAATTTCCCATTCTTAATCAGTTCAACCATAACCTCTCGAAAGATCTCCAGATTGGGAATTAGTAATTTTCGATCCTCTTCAGTCATAACTTCCTTTAGTTTCTGCAATGACAAGGACTTATAATGATAGGTATACTGCAGAATACATGATATACTATCCTTATATACCTTAAGCTTTTGCTCAAGTTTTTCTTTTTGCTCCTCCAGCCATGTCTCATCATCAAAATTCTCTAGGACCTCTGATTCCTCTATTTCTCTAGCTTGAATCCTCTTCTGATATTCGAATGCTTTGCCTATATGATAAGTCTTGTCCATATCCCGATTAAATAAAGGTCGTAGAAACAAATCTAATCGGTCAAGATAATCCGGCTCCTTTAAAACCTTATCATATAGATCCTGACGAATAGAAAATCGTTTGATTAATGAAATCTGAGATAGGGCTTCTAATTCTTTCGTATACATGGATTTTAGATCAAAATGGGTGGAAAGTATCTTTTGATACTCATCCAACGCCCTACTGATATAGCTTTCTATAATTTTTAGGTTTTTTAGATTGTCAGCTTCCTTTTGCCCTAACTTTTTTATATGAATATCCTGCTGTTCTAATCCCTCTACCAGATTTCTCACATGCTCTTTATAGCCACCAAATTTCTTCTTCGTCTCATCAATTGTTGTAAGATTATCCTCAAGGATTTGGCTATATTCTGTAACAGAAAACATAAGGGCATTCTGCCGGATCCTACGCATGGCCTCCTGCATTCTTTGCAATTGAATTCTCAGTAGATTAAATATCTGCTTGATTGTATCCACTGCCTTATCATAACTGGCTTTCTCCATTTGAAGCTTAAATATCATCTCTTGTATAGTAAGCTTCATGTTACTCTCAAGCTCCAAGGTGGATAACACCAGATTGTATCCATCATCTGTAAGATAATAGGATGTCCTTCTAACATCCCCATCAATATATACAATCTTGTTTCCGATGAAGCTAATATGTATCTCTTTATAGTTTCCCTCATCGTAATCAAATCCTTGAAAATACATTGCACGACCTTCATCACAAAGGATAACATTTACAATAAATTCTCCAAGCTCCTTACATTGTTCATAGGATAGCGGCTTTTTAAACCAAGTAATATTAATCACATCAATAAAGTTTCCAATATCATCCATGGTACAGTTCTCATCCTTTAATGACTGTTCCATAATATATAGTAAAACAGTGAATATCAAATTGGTCTGTTCAAATATCGTATCAATCCCATACTGTTTCCAAGTCCCCTTCTGTATACTATTCTTAAAAAGAAGTCCATAGGAGCCAATATTCTTCATTCTTTTGGTAAAATTTTTTAGAAAATCCAGTTCCATAGTAATAATCTCCATTCCGGATATTAAGTTTCCAAGCTTTAACATTAACATCAATTACATCAAAGTGATCTGGTGTTATATACTTAATTATATTAAAAGTCCTTGCGCTGTAATATCTCTTGTGGTATATAACGGTCTTGCTTTAATATTTCGTTAATTTGCTTTTGTATGTCCTTCGTAAAATAAGATAAGAATTCTCTACCAATATTACGATTCTGCCCTTGCTTCATCTTGGGAAGCTTTGAACAATCCGCTTTATTAAGCATAGCTTCATAGGCAATGCAGAACGGCCTCACCATAACTTTATCTTGAAAACACATATGAAGATATTAGTAGATGATAATTCCTTCATAGTCCAAATCACCAAAATACAAAATCTCATTTCTATTATCATTAAGATAAGGCTCCACACAAAAGGTAAAATCCTGAAATGATTTGTGAATGCTCTTCCCTGCTCCATAGATCAATGTGCCTATCTCAACACCTAGTATCGATGTGTTACCATTGAGAAGATGCCTTCTCATACTGTAGAAGGTGTCCTTATTTTCTAAGATTACTATATTTTGCGGTACTCGCTTATGATGGGAATAGTATGCTAAAGGCTCCGTTGTGTCATATATATTAAGGTCCTCTAGGGTTAGACCTACATTTTTCAAAATTCTGATTCCGCCTTCTTTCATAAGGAACTTCTCCCTTCCCCAGATTTCAAAGCTCCGTTCATTCATAGATACCGCCTCTTGTAAACAATTCCTGTGGTGTTTTAGGTATTCATTTAATAACAAGACAAATAACCTATCCTTACGATAGGTTTCCATATTCTTTAGGTAATAATTATTGTTGAGCATAGGAACCAGCTGATACATCAGCTCTTCTTCAAACCTACTATTATCTTCGCTTATACGATGGATTCGATATGCCTGATAGAGAGCCGGTTTTTTACCATTCAGCTTTGAGTTTTTAATCGGTGTAATCTGATCTTTCTTAATTAGCTCATATACTATCTGGATCAACTCCGAATAAGTCGTAATGTGACAGAATTCTTGTAGTTCCTCCAAGGTTATCTTGTTTTTGGTAAAATCATATATATCTCTCATATAATACCTTCATTCTTGTTAAGTTCTTACAAATATAATATCATATTATTATTTAGAACGAAATACCATTTATTACTTAGTATCGTTACACGATTCTTACATGTAGAAATAAAAATAAAGACCTGATCAAAATGATACAAGCCTTTACTAATTATTGTTATAGCCATCAAACTTCTAACTATTTTAACAAGACCCCCTCATCATACGATACCTTTAAATATTCAGGGCTACTAAAGTAAACGGATGAAAATTTCCGGAAATTCTACTATCTCTCCGCTTGCATGATATAGTACCATATTATATTCACCTCTTCATATAACTGCATCCCGAAGTCCTTCAAAATCAAGATAATCTTCAATAAATTGCTTACGAAGGAGGTCAAGCGGTACGAACTCGTTATATTTACCGTCAATCTGTACTTTATCGGGCAAGGGCAAGTCATAAAGGTTAAGGTCACTATGAAGAATATCGTAGATGATGTTCTCTAATTCCTCTTTTGTCCCTTCAAAAATTACCTCAAGATAAACACAGGTGATCCAAGGAAGCTTACTCTTTATTTTTCTATGCCGTAAAGCGTAATTCAAGGTTATCAACTGTCTTGTCCCCACCCAAGGGAAGATGGCGTATTTTCGATCAGCCAATGGTGTTACGAGGTTATCTAGAATACCACTGCCTCGGGCAATATATTGAATCTCTGCCAATCGATCTTGACAGCGGGCGCTTAAATAAGGGTAGGTATCGTTTTCTTTAAGAACACTACGCACTTTACGGACAAGAATGGTATGGAGCTCGGCGTTAAAATCCACATTCCAGTCAACAACTGATATCCCTGGAACCCTTTTTACAAAGATAACTTTCGATTTTTCATTTACATCCACTGTCTCCCACGCTATGCCCGCCAAAGAAAAACGGGTACCAACTGGGTAGACCTTATCAACCGTACCAATGGTACGATTTTCGTCTTTCACAAGCAGATATTCCGGCGCGAGGAAAACGGTCAGGAATTTATGGCTGTTTACGATCTTTTCACCTTCACGTCCGATAATCAACCCACCATGCTCGGTACGTTGCAACTGATCCATACTGATCATATGGGAAAGTAACCGTTTATAATCCTCTTGCGGAATGTTTTTAAAACATCCCAAGGTCAATATCGACTGCGCTAGGTAGGCGGGAGACATCTCACCATTACTTTTTAAGGAGCTCATGGTCTGGTGATACAAAAGATTATATGCATGATTTTGTGGCGGAATCGGCTCAATCCAATGATCTTTTAAGTATAGTTCTATGATGCCAATCGTCCGGATAAATTCCCAATTGATCGGTCCAAGTATATCGGCAGAATTAATTCTGATGCTCTCCACAAAAGTAAAAAGCAATTGAGGAACCTGTCCCCGACGGCCGCAACGCCCCAAACGCTGAGCGAAGCTAGAGACAGTAAGCGGTGCACCAACTTGAACGGCTTGGTCAAGCGAACCAATGTCTATGCCTAGCTCCAGTGTAACGGTGGCGCCAGTCACAATCTTTTCATCAGCGGATTTCATCTCATCCTCTGTATTTTCTCGCAGTAGAGCCGAAACATTACCATGATGGACCCGGTACACATCCGGCGCTTTATTTTTCAACGCTATTTCACGTAAATGAGCCAGGACAAATTCAGTCTCTTCCCGACTGTTGGTGAAGATAATCGTCTTTTTATCCAGTGTTTGCTTAAAAAGATATTCATAATGTTCACGGTCGCCCATATCTCCGGAGTTGACATTGACAACATTCCCACTTCCGTCTCTCGTGACAAGGTCCCGCTCCTCGGCATAATTAACGAAGCGTTCGATATGAAGTCGGATACGTTTCTTCCCTTCTTCAACAATAGGGGTGGTACAATTCCGGCCAGTTCCGATATTCAACCAATTCTCCGCCAGAGACACATCTCCCAACGTTGCTGATAAACCAATTCTACGGGGATTTGCACCGGTCAGTTGTTTCATCCGCTCAAGAACACAAAGTAGCTGCAAGCCCCGGACATCTCGCATGAAGAAATGGACCTCATCAATGATTACAAATCGCAAATCTGAGAACATGGATAGACAGGCACCACGTTTGTTGGTGATAAGGCTCTCCAAGGACTCTGGTGTGATTTGCAACAACCCCTCCGGATTCTTAATAAGCTTGTTCTTTTGGGTCTGTGAGGCGTCACCATGCCATTTTGTGACGGGGATATTGGAATCCAGAAGCATCTGTTCCAGCCGTTTAAACTGGTCATTGATCAATGCCTTAAGCGGTGATACATACAATACTCCAACCGTGCTTGACGGATTGTTATATAGTTCGGTAAGCACCGGTAGAAAGGCCGCCTCAGTCTTTCCAGAAGCAGTCCCGGAAGACAGGAGCAAATTATCGTCACTGTCGAAGATAACCTCACAAGCAGCAACCTGGTTCCCTCGTAATTCATCCCACTTATTTTGATAGATATAATCTTGAATAAAGGGCGCGAGCCTATTAAAAACATCCATAATTATCCTCATTTCTGCGTAGCTTTTTGAACTTGTGATTTATCACATCAGCCCTAGAATAGCGTAGACACAAACTTGCTGATTGAACGATTGCTAACCTTCGCTCTTATACCTCAAATTCTTGAAAATCGCCGTGAATATCTTCTTCCGATATCCCGCCTTTGGCCATTTCAAAGCTATTACTTCCTAAAATCTCAGAAACACTTTTCTGAGGATTCTGGTGTAGAATGTTGACCAATTCAATGAAATCTCGGATAATCTCACGGGGTGTAATGTGCGTCTCAGCACCAACACGGTTATATTCTACCGTTAAGAAATAAACCAATTCTTCATGGGACAAGGTGGAAGTATAATTATATAGCTGTGCATGGAGGTTCATAAGCTTCTCCACAAGAATATACATCTCCTCTTGCGACAACATCTGTAGACGGATGATGGGAGCTGAGAGATCCTTGATATCAGCGGTGGCAAAGTGCCCCTCCGCCAAGCGTGAGCGTAACGCTTCATAACTGAAAACGCCTTTATACTTGTCCTCAATACATTGCGGCGTTCCTCCCATTAGGAAACCGATATGTCTTGCTTTACCTTGCAATACATCATTATAAATGTTAAGGATTTTCTCGTAATTGTTAGCTCTAG
>CAYMLE010000057.1:0-15417 GCA_964391115.1 uncultured Herbinix sp.
CAGGGAGCCAACCATCATAGTATCAACGGACCCAACCAAGCTGACGAGTAGGGCTTCCAGAGCAGATGGCCATGCCATTTGAAAGAAGTTTTTATATGCATTGGAGGAGGTGGGTAGTTCTCCAATTATTTGTTTCGGTTTTAACATACTGTTTACTGAAAATAAATTATTCATCATAATTCTCCAATCTTGAACATCTTATCAAATCATCAATTAATGTCGAAAAGACGCCCAATATGGAGATTATAACACGTTCAAACCTGAAATCAATGTTGTAAATTATATTTTTAAGAAAACCTTTTCATAAACTGCTATATCTTAAATAAAATAGATTCAATCTGGTTAATTTATCATTAGAAAGCAGGATGTCCATGAAAGCCAGATTGCCTTTTTGAATAAAAAGTGATAGAATTGTTATGTAACATTTACCATGAAATCTACCTGAGATTAGGAGAATAAGTGATGAATTTACTCCTTTACTTAGGCAAGCTTGTGTCTGCGCTACGCTCACAGACTTGTTTTGATCGATGAGTAGCGCAAGAATGGAGGAAAATATGAGTATACCTACGCCACATATTGGTGCAAAAGTTGGTGATATAGCAAAAACTGTATTGATGCCTGGAGATCCTCTACGGGCCAAATTCATAGCAGAGAACTATTTGGAGGATGTAGTTTGTTTTAATACCGTTCGTAACATGCTAGGGTTTACAGGAACATACAAAGGGAAAAAGGTTTCCGTTATGGGAGGCGGAATGGGTATGCCATCCATAGGGATCTATTCCTATGAACTGTTTCATTTTTATGATGTGGATAATATTATCCGAATCGGTTCTGCCGGTGGAATAACCGATGATATTAAACTGAGAGATATCGTCATTGGTATGGGAGCCTCTACAAACTCGAGCTTTGCTAATCAGTATAAGCTACCAGGAACCTTTGCTCCAATCGCGGATTATGGTTTGCTTCGTAGGGCAGTTGAGGCGGCCGAGAGAATGAATATCAAGACGGTAGTGGGTAATGTTCTGTCCTCTGACACCTTCTATGACGACAATGGAGAGGCTAACTCCCTTTGGAAAAAAATGAACGTATTGGCGGTAGAGATGGAAGCAGCAGCCCTTTATATGAATGCTGCAAGAGCTGGTAAGAAGGCGCTATGTATTCTAACTATTTCTGACCATGTATTCACTGGAGAATCCCTATCTGCTGACGATAGACAAAAGACATTCCGGGAAATGATGGAGATTGCCTTAGATATTGCATAAATTACACGATAATAAAATAAAAATAGAGAAGGAAATATAAATGGAAAAAAAAATTATATTTGAAAAGGTAGATCACACTCTATTAACACAAACAGCAACCTGGGAGGAAATTAAGGAAATCTGTGATGATGCCATGACCTATCAAACGGCCTCGGTGTGCATTCCACCCTCCTATGTACAAAAAGTAAAGGAATATGTTAAGGATCAGATGGCTGTCTGTACAGTAATTGGTTTTCCAAATGGCTATAATACCACAGAAGTTAAAGTGTTTGAGGCTAAGGATGCGATAGCTAAGGGAGCCGATGAGATTGATATGGTAATCAATATCGGTCTATTAAAGGATGGAAAACACGAGGAGATATTAGACGAAATCAAGCAGCTTAAGACCGCTTGTGGTGACAAAATTCTCAAGGTAATAATCGAAACCTGCCTCTTAACGGAGGAAGAGAAGATTAAGATGTGTGAGATTGTATCCAAGTCTGGTGCTGATTACATCAAGACCTCTACAGGCTTTTCTAAAGCAGGGGCAACCTTTGAAGATATTGCATTATTTGCAAAACATGTTGATAGCAATGTAAAGATAAAGGCTGCAGGTGGGATATCCTCCTTTGATGACGCAGAAAAATTCATAGAGCTTGGTGCCTCCAGACTAGGAACCAGCCGAATTGTAAAGCTTGCTAAGAACCAGGTGGGTTCCGGGTATTAGTTTTATCTTTCTATAACAACCCGGGCATCGAAGGCCCGGGTTGATTAATAGTAGGGTGGCGCATGCTTCCTAAGATAAGTCAGATATTTAAGGAGGTTTTGGTATGCAGAAGGACCAAGAACAAAAAAATAGTCTAGTTCGTCTGGAAAAGGGAGAGTTATTAGGCCAACAGTTTCCGGTTAGTCGGTCGGTTGTTAAGAATTTAATTCAGGAGGCTATTCAAGGGATGAAGAATGCCTATACTCCTTATTCGAATTTCCTCGTAGGAGCGGCTCTTCTAACTGCAGATCAGAAGATTTATACCGGTTGCAATATTGAGAATGCCGCTTATGGACCTACGAACTGCGCAGAAAGAACTGCGTTTTTCAAGGCGATTAGCGAGGGTGAGAGAAGGTTCGCAGCCATAGCCATCGTAGGTGGTAAGAACGGTATGCTGGTAGACTATACCCCTCCCTGTGGAGTGTGTCGGCAGGTCATGCGGGAATTTGTAGATCCGTCCAAATTCCTTGTCATTCTAGCAAAATCCGAGGATGAATACCAACTGTATTTCTTAGAGGAATTGTTACCAATGGGGTTTGGCCCGGAACATGTATAATTAAAAAAAGCATTAACATTTGGAATTATTCTTATCCAAATGTTGATGCTTTTTTTGTAAGACAAGAGAGTAGAAATTGGTAGAAAAACTTAAGGCGTAGTGATACAATGGAAGGAAATAGAAACTGCGTTAGAGATAGATATCTTCAGAATGGAGGCAGGGTATGATATATACGGTGACATTCAATCCGTCCCTAGATCACATTGTGCAAGTTTCAGATTTTGAGCTGGGGAAATTGCATAGATCTGAAACAGAGGAACTCCATGTTGGTGGTAAGGGAATCAATGTAGCTGCAGTGCTTAAGCAGTTGGGAGTGGAAAGTACAGCTCTGGGATTTGTAGCGGGCTTTACCGGTAGAGAGATTATAGAACAGCTTGTACAGCTTAAGGTTTTACATGATTTTGTTGTGCTGGAACAGGGCACTTCCCGCATTAATCTCAAATTAGTAACCGGTAATCATGTGGAGACAGAAATAAATGGCCAGGGGCCAACGATCTCTATGGAGAACTTGAAGCAATTATATCTTAAGCTAGAGAATCTGCAGGAGGGAGATGTTCTGGTCCTTTCAGGAAGTGTACCTGGGTCCTTACCGGACAGGGAAAAGGCTTATGCCGATATTTGTGAATTCCTAAGAATGAAGCAGATCAAGCTAGTAATTGATGCCGAAGGAGAGTATTTGAGAAGGACGTTAAGATACCACCCTTTCTTAATCAAACCCAATTTATATGAGCTGGAAAGGCTCTTTAGCCAGACGCTTGAAACAGAGGAAAGGATTATTCGTTGTGGAAGGCAGCTACAAGAGGAGGGAGCTCGAAATATCATGATTTCCATGGGTGGAGATGGGGCTTTGCTACTTACAGAACATGGTCAGGTGTTCCGAGAGAGAGTGCCAAAAGGAAGATTGATACACTCGGTAGGTGCCGGTGATGCTATGATAGCTGGCTTTCTTTCAGGATTATATCAGATGGGTGGGCAACGATGGAAGATATCCTATTCTAATGAGGATTATCAATTCGCTATGAAATATAGTGTAGCAACTGGTAGTGCAGCCGCCTTTTCGGAGGGATATCCCTCTGAGAAAAAGGTCTTAAAATTATTCAATCGCTTATAAATCGGATTAGAGAATATAATGAATGTTGGTAAGTTAATATTCACTTTTTTACTTTAACAAATTAGAGTGTTGTGTTATAATCCAGCATATGTAGATTAACATGAGATAAAGAGATGTAAGTATTCGCTTTACTGATGAAAATCTTATATAAATTATATGATATACAAGATGAAATGGTAGGAATTGCAGAGTAGCTTAGTTATTTGACAATCTGTAGAGGCACTACCTAAAACATCATCGACTTACGTCGTTGGAATGTTCGAATAATTTACCGGAAAGGAATGGATAAGAATGTACTCATTTGAAGATGTAAAATCATACGATCCAGAGTTAGCCAATGCAATCTCCTTGGAGATTGGAAGACAGAATGACCATATTGAACTTATTGCGTCAGAAAACTTTGTCAGTAAGGCAGTTATGGCAGCTATGGGAAGCCAGTTAACGAATAAATATGCTGAGGGCTATCCGGGAAAACGGTATTATGGTGGCTGTGAATTTGTAGACATCGCAGAAAACCTTGCCATAGACCGCGCGAAGCAGTTATTTGGATGTACCTATGCCAATGTCCAGCCCCATTCTGGTGCTCAGGCGAATATGGCGGTATTCTTTGCATTACTTAAGCCCGGTGATACTGTGATGGGTATGAATCTAGCTCATGGTGGTCATCTGACCCATGGAAGCCCGGTTAATATGAGCGGAAGCTATTATAAGATTGTTCCTTATGGAGTAAATGATGAGGGATATATTGACTATGATGCAGTAAGAAGCATTGCACTGGAAAGTAAACCAAAATTAATCGTAGCTGGTGCCAGTGCCTATGCTAGAAAAATAGATTTTAAAAGATTCAGAGAAATTGCTGATGAAGTAGGAGCTATCTTAATGGTAGATATGGCTCACATCGCCGGTCTGGTAGCAGCTGGTTGTCATGAAAGTCCGATTCCTTATGCTCATGTTACCACTACAACGACTCATAAGACTTTACGTGGGCCTAGAGGTGGAATGATTTTATCCAGTGCAGAGTTTGCAGAAGAGTATAAGCTGAATAAATCCGTATTCCCTGGCATACAGGGAGGACCTCTGATGCATGTTATTGCTGCCAAGGCAGTAAGCTTTAAGGAAGCTCTGGATCCTAGCTTTAAGGATTATGCAAGAAAAGTTGTTGAGAATGCCCAGGCGTTAGCAAAGGGCTTAATCAAACGAGGCTTCAACCTGGTATCCGGTGGAACAGATAATCACCTGATGCTAGTAGATCTTCAGAATATGGGTGTAACCGGTAAGGATGCTGAGAAGCTTCTTGATACTGCGCATATCACTTGTAATAAAAACACGGTTCCGAATGATCCGGCTTCTCCTTTTGTAACCAGTGGAATCCGCCTCGGTACGGCTGCAGTTACCACCCGTGGACTGAATGTAGAGGATATGGATGTGATTGCAGAGGCCATCTATCTCCTGATTAAGGATGTGGATGCAAATAAGGAAAAAGCCATGGAGTTGGTGAAGAACTTAAATGATCGATATCCTTTATATGAGAATGTGAAGTAAATCAGATACAATAAATCGAATAATACAAGAAAAGCATTAATTAACGGATTGATATATTTAGTCCGAACGTTAATGCTTTTTTAATTAATGCATATGATGAAGCTTTTTAATAAAGCTGTTCCATTGTATGACTAAGAGGATTTACATTTTCCAAAATCAGTTTAAAATCACTACCTTTGATATTATAGTAGAGGTTCAAACCATTTCCACTCAGCACGGTAACAACGGTACCATAATTCATAGACCTGATAGAATATATAGGATGGTCAAAAGCTTTTATTGGTGAAGAAGACATGCTACCATGGGAACTGGAATAAAGGTTAGGATTACCCGGGGCATTGTTCTTTGTATAGAAAGCAGTATCACCCTCTGTATTTATTTCAAGACCAAACACCGCTTTATCCAATAATACTTCTTTATCATCGTTGATATAATATAAGTCCCCTATCGTTGGTTTCAAGGTTGAGGATAATACGTTGTAATTAGGTGTGGAGAGGTTGCTAGAGCTTACTTGTTTGATGTAATAGATTTCCTTAAAATCCTCTGTTACTGTAAAATCAATACAGGAAGAAGCTAATGTTTCACGCTGTTGATTACCCTTCAAATCCTTAATGCGTACAATCGATCCCTCTTGATTTAGGTATATTATATTATTCCAATCCTTGGACATATAAATGTTCTGGTTATAGGCTACGGTGCCACCTAAAACCGTTACCTTATAATCGGAATCAATCCATAAGAGGGAGTTGTCTTCGCAGAGTAATACCTTATTCGCAAACGATTTAACTGGGTAAAAACCTCCTGAGTAAGAAATGGTCTTTATGGATTTTTCAGGTGTTATTAGTTTTAGAACAGCGTAATCTGATAACTTAATTCTACTACTGCCCTGGGAACTGATATAGGAATTACCCATAGCATTGGTAAATATCAGCTCAGAGTAATCCTTATTAAAGTGTCTTTTATCCATGGAGGAATCAAGGAAAATCTCTTTTCCGTTCTTATTGACGTAGCATTCTAAAACAGATTGATTAGCAGTTTTTAGATAGTATTTATACTCTCCATCATTGGATAGGGCAAGTATATATATGTCCGAACCAAAGAGTTTAGGCTCTTCTCCATTGACGCTGATATAGGATTCCATAGTTAGATTATAATTGCCCATAGTATTTACTGCATAGGAGTAGGTACGTCCATCTGGAGATATTGTGACATTACCATAATTCTGAGCCTCGTCCTTGACCTTACGATCAACTAATACTTGATCGGTTTCTTTTGCCATATCAAAGAGCTTCACCTGTTGGTTCCCGTCTTCGGTAGATACCGCATATACCATGAAACCATTCGGCGATAAATTCAGAGAGATTATATCCTCAGTGAATGGATAAAGTTTGTTTTTGCTAACAAAATAGGGCTTTCCTTGAGGATCGACTAAGAGTGCAGCGGCATGATCAGGAATATAACCAAGAACTGAGGTGAAATGTTCTATTTTGTGTAGTATGTTACCAGCCGTATCGAAAATGTAGGTGCTTTGTTGGTTTCCGTCAATAACAATCTCAATGGCATCCTTACCGATAAAGCTATTTTTATTGTCATCTTCTTTAGAGATAATATTTATGAAAATCATGGTGACAGCTGTAAATGCAGCTACACAAAGAAAAAGCAATCTTTTTGACAATAATTTATATTTCTTTGTATCATTATTGTTATCTGCTTTATTTTCGTTATCTAGATTAGAATAAAAGATATGCTGATTTTGATGATCGGTTAATGAATTCTCTAGGGAATCAAATTGCTCTGGAGGACTATTCTGAGTATCGATTATCTTCGCTTTGATATAATCAGCCTCCGGATCGGAGAAACCCAAATCATTATCTATTGTATGCACAGACATTGGATCCGAAAAAATGTCATTATTAGGAAGGATACTATCTGGCATATCATTGCTCCCATAGTTATCCCGATCGGATTCTGTACGAATGTTATTGTTGTTTTCTCTCTGTTGAGACATGCAATCACCCTCTAATATATCATATAAATGATTTTACCATATTTATGCATTAATGAACAATACATAATATTTGTATCATACTGAACATTAAGGCTTGATAAAAACAAAGGGAAAAGCCAGCTTATGCAGCTGGCTTTATAGGGGGGGAGTATGAAAATCAAATGTATATAAATTTTACGTATTAACAATTTCCAAAGATGTTACCTTGAAATCAATTTGCCACTGATCAGAAGGTTTTGCATCTTGTATATTTATACTAACAGAGAAATGTGTTTAAACTATTAATGAAATATGAATGTTATGTGAAGGAAAATAAAGTAATAACCAGACCGTTTCATCGTATCATAACAAT
This sequence comes from uncultured Herbinix sp., assembly GCA_964391115.1. Lineage (GTDB taxonomy): Bacteria > Bacillota > Clostridia > Lachnospirales > Lachnospiraceae > Mobilitalea. The sequence goes on from CAYMLE010000057.1 coordinate 7,577, forward strand.
TCAATCAGTGATGTATTTGACAGGCCTCACGTAAAAATGAGCGATGCAATAAAAAACAGAAGAGGAAGGATAACATCCCTTCCTCTTTAATATATGCTACGTTATGAACCGCCCTCTGATAATACTGATAGTAAATAATATTAGGTTTCAGCAAAAATTTGCCAGGGTGATGATTTAAAGGTTAAATAGTCCTTCCTCCATCATTTTATGATAACATTTTGTACTAAATATAATACCAACAATAAAAATACCTGCAAAACAAACGTATTTTACAATCTTTGTGACGTCCACGGTAACGGTTACTGTCGTACCAGCATCCGGGGAGGTGTTATTATCTGAATTTGCCATTGGAAAACTCCTTTCGTATGGGTTTTCTATTATCTTGCTAAATAATATTATTTCTTATTCGTGTTCATTCATTATTTTAGAAACCAAGTTCTTCCCCAACTAAAATAACCTTAATTCTTCCCGGAATCTTTGACTTTCTCGTAATCACTATCTCACAGCAGATGCAGTCCTCGACTAGACAGTTGGCACATTTGCCCAATCCGGCACAAGGAGTTTTTAAATTCAAGCGAACTGTATTCGGAGGGGCTGCCATATTACGGACTCGATCTATACCAGTGTTTACATCGGTAACAAGCTTGTTCATGCCGGCAATAATAATAACATTCTTTGGACCTGTTATCAAACAGGCAACTCGGTTTCCTAGGCCATCGATGTTAACGAGCTGACCATCCAGTGTGATGGCATTAGAGCTCATAAAATAATAATCTGCGGTTACAATCTTACTGTACATCAGAGATTTTTCCTCAGGAGTCTTGGCAGCATGACGATCATAAATTATGTAGTCAGAAGCCTTCAATTCTGCGATTAATCCGATCTCCTCCAGAGTTTCGGATCCTCCCCAGGAGATGGAACAGCCAGGGGTAAGGAATCGCTTTGCCATCATCAAGGCTTCCTCCCCATTCTCACAATAATAGCCCTCGATACCCCTCTTATTGAATTTCTCAATCAGAGTATCAGCTATATTTTCATAATAGATGGATTTTGCTGACAATTTAATTCCTCCTTTATGATACCTTAAACATTAAGAATGTTCATGGCTTGATTTTTTACTTGGAGATTAAAGATATAAATACTGATGTATGCAGAATCCACGTTCTACATTTGGATGAATTATGACACTTGTACCATGTACTATTTGAGAATTATGCTATTATATTCGGTCATATTTCTTAACAAAACCAATTCCAATCGCTCCTGGGCCGGTGTAGGCTCCAATGGTTACTCCAATCTGGAATACGGGATAATGAATCGGTCTATGGAGGAAGCTTTCTATCTGTTTTTGAAGATATTCGGAGTCCTGTAATGTAGTTGCATTTACGATACAGAAATCGTAATCCTCTGTATTTTCATTATACTCCTTAAAATATTCCATCACCATGGCACAGACCTTGTTCAAGGATTTCTTTCTCCCGCGGATATTGGAGTAGGGGATGAGTTCAGCCTCTCTTAATTGTATCAAGGGCTTTAAGTCCAGCATATCTCTAGCCAAGGAGACAACCTTTCCGATTCTCCGTCCCTTACTAAGGTATTCAAGAGTATCTAAGGTAAACATAATTCGAGCGGTATTCTTTATTCGATTCGTCAATTCAACAACCTTACTCGCAGGAAGGCCTGCCTGCTTCATAGCGGCCATCTGTAAGAGCAGAAGTCCCTGTCCTCCAGTTGCTTGGATACTGTCTATAATGTGAATGGTTGAATCCGTAAACTGATCCTCCAGGATTTGCTTCGCATTGACTGCGGATTGATATGATCCACTGAATTTCTGCGTAAGACACAAACAGATAATATCCATTCCTTCCTTTAATGCCGGTCGAAAGGAAGTGATATAATCCTGAACAGACGGAAGGGAAGTCTTGGCAAATAGCTTCTTTGAGGCTAGAGTTTGATAAAAGGTTTCATTTGTTATGTCAAGATGTTCCTTATGATAATTTTCTTGGTCAAAGCTGACATAGAATGGAATAAGCGTTATATTATGCTCCTTTATCAAGCTTTCCGGTAGATCGCAAGATGAATCACTGAATATTTGATATGCCTTCATAATATCCTCCTATTTTTACTGTGCTTCGGTATAAATCAGGCACTCCAGTATATTTCGTATTAATTCTTCCTAGTTTTAATTACTACGTCTATTGTAAACGATACCATGTTAATATTCAATAAAAATTGTGATGTTATTCTCCATATTAGCCAATCATTTTATGTTTGTCCTATCCACATTTTTACGGTATACTATAGAATGTAATTAAAGCGTCATAGGTCAGATTGATATCGAATGATGATAATGTGTACTTATATATGCACACATATTTATTGTTATGTGCAGAATGACCCATGACACTCTAATCAGATAGTTATTATAAATGTGAAAGTTGGGAAGAAATGTCTAAGAGTTTATATATTGCAGAAAAACCAAGCGTAGCAAATGAGTTTGCTAAGGCACTGAAGATTACGGGCAGTAAGAGGGATGGCTATATCGAGTCCCAGGAGGCTGTCGTGACCTGGTGTGTTGGCCATCTGGTAACTATGAGCTATCCAGAAGCCTATAATCCGGCTCTAAAGAAATGGACCATGGAGACGCTTCCCTTTCTTCCGAAGGAATTTCTGTATGAGACGATACCAAATGTCAAAAAACAATTTAATATAGTTAAAGAGCTTCTAAACCGTAAGGATGTCGATACGATTTATGTTTGTACTGACTCGGGACGGGAAGGAGAATACATATACCGTCTGGTAGATCAGGCTGCGAAAGTTCCATCTACGAAGGTGAAGAAGAGGGTATGGATTGATTCCCAGACGGAGGAGGAAATCCTTCGAGGAATCAAGGAGGCCAAGCCCTTATCCGCTTACGATCCATTATCGGATGCCGCTTATCTAAGGGCGAAGGAAGATTATCTGATGGGGATTAATTTCTCACGAATTCTTACGCTTAAATACGGGAATGAGGTCCAGAGATTTTTAAAGTCAAACCAATGGTCTGCGATCTCGGTTGGGCGTGTTATGACCTGTGTCCTTGGAATGGTAGTTCGGCGTGAAAAGGAAGTAAGAAACTTTGTAAAAACTCCCTTTTATCGAGTGATGGCTTCGCTATCGACCGGAGAAAAAGAATTTGTCGGCGAGTTCCGGGCCGTGGAGGGTTCCGCTTATTTTAACTCACCACTTCTCTATAAAGAAAACGGCTTCTTAGAGAGGCCTTCCGCTGTAAAGCTGGTCACGGAGCTAGCTGGGGAGCTACCAGTATATGAAGAGGATGGAAGCTGGAAAGCGAAGGATGGAAAGCAGCAAAACCAGACCGATGAACCAATCAATAATGAACAGCAACCGAGTGATGGAGTAGCAGGCTCTGAGGGTGCTCATGCGACAGAAGAGCTTTTGGCTGAGATAATCACACTGGAGAAGAAGAAGGAGAATAAGAATCCACCGCTTCTGTATAACTTAGCTGAGCTTCAGAATGATTGTTCTAGAATATTTAAGATTAGTCCTGATGAGACCTTAAAGGTCGTTCAGGAGCTGTATGAGAAAAAGCTGGTTACCTATCCTAGAACCGATGCCAGAGTATTATCCACCGCAGTTGCGAAAGAAATACATAAGAATATCAAGGGGCTACAGGGCTTACAGAGGATGCGAGAATATGCCACTGAGATTCTGGATCAGGGCTCGTATAAGAACATTACTAAGACTAGGTATGTCAATGATAGCCAGATTACGGACCATTATGCCATTATTCCAACTGGTCAGGGGCTTGGGGCTTTAGGAAGCATAAATGGAACCGCAGCCCGGATCTATGAGATCATTGCTAGACGTTTCTTGAGTATCTTTTATCCAGCAGCCCAGTACCGCAAGGTTAGTATTACCGTCAAGATTAAGCAAGAAAGCTTCTTTGCCAGCTTCAAGGTTCTTGAGAAGGAAGGGTATCTTAAGGTAGTAGGAATCCCAGGTGATAAGAAAGAAAAAAATAGCGCAGAGAAAGATACGGCAGAAGAAGATAGCGAGGAGGAAGCATCGGATCAGACCTTTATGCAGACGATTATGAGTCTGAAAAAGGGAATGAAGCTTCCAGTAAAGGCATTGAATATTAAGGAGGGTGAAACCTCAGCGCCGAAGCGTTATAGCTCCGGTACTTTGATTCTTGCTATGGAAAATGCAGGGCAACTTATCGACGATGAAGAGCTAAGAGCGCAGATAAAGGGTAGCGGTATAGGTACCAGTGCTACCAGAGCAGAAATATTAAATAAACTGGTTAAGATTAATTATCTAAATCTAAATAAAAAGACACAGATCATAACACCGGCACTGCTAGGAGAGTTGATCTATGAGGTGGTAAATGCCTCCATTCGTTCTATGCTCAATGCAGAGTTAACAGCCAGCTGGGAAAAGGGCTTAACTTATGTGGCAGATGGTCAGATATCGAAGGAAGAATATATGGAGAAGCTGGAGGGCTTTGTGCTCCGTATGGTGGAGGGCGTTAAGCGTCTAAGCAACCAGAGGGTATTAGAAGGTAGCTTTCAGGAAGCAGCAGGGTATTACAAGTAATTGTTTGGTTTATATTTTTGTTGATTATAACCGGATAGGACAATAATTCATCACAATTATTACTGACTAGTAAAATGATTTCTATAAAAATGATTTCTAAAAAAATGGGTCATTGCTAAGAATTTTATAGTGACATTTTATTCAAATTATGATATGATATCGCCGAAGTTTTTTTATGAATGTACAAGGTTACAATCTCTTAATTGTAGAATACGATAAATGGTAATAAAATGATTTAAGGAGGAGTTATATGTGTGGAATTGTCGGTTATATAGGTAAAAACCAGGCGGCGCCCATCCTACTGGACGGTTTGGCTAAATTAGAATACCGGGGTTATGATTCAGCAGGATTAGCAGTGAATGATGGAACCAAAATTCATGTATCAAAATGTAAGGGAAGATTAAAGGTTCTCAGTGATCTGACAAATGGCGGTGAAACCCTGGAAGGTACCTTGGGTATCGGACATACTAGGTGGGCGACTCATGGAGCCCCTTCCAACACGAACTCCCATCCTCATGCGAATACGAATGAATCCATAGCGGTAGTACATAACGGTATAATAGAGAATTACCTTAAAATAAAGAAGAATCTACAGGGAAAAGGATATCAATTTCAGAGTGAAACGGATACGGAGGTTGTAGTACAGCTACTTGATCGTTATTACAACGGCGATGTCTTTACGGCAATCACGAAGACGATAGCTAAGATGGAAGGCTCCTATGCTCTTGGTATTGTGTTCAATGATCGTCCCGATGAATTCTTTGCTGTAAGAAAAGACAGTCCTTTGATTGTTGGTATATCTGAGGGAGGAAACTTTATTGCCTCCGATGTACCAGCTATATTGAAATATACAAGAAACGTTTATTATATTGAAAATGGTGAAATTGTTCGATTGACTCGCGATGGAGTGCAGTTCTTTAACTCTGATTTAGAGCCTATAGAGAAGGAACTGTCCACAATAGAATGGGATATAACTGCGGCAGAAAAAGGCGGCTATGAGCATTTTATGCTGAAAGAGATATACGAGCAGCCCAAGGCAGTTCGAGACACCCTTCATCCAAGAATTAGAGAAAATGATATCATAATTGATGAGCTTAACATGAGCGTAGAAGATATTAAGAAGCTTAATAAAATCTTTATCGTAGCCTGTGGATCTGCTTATCATACCGGAGTTACAGGAAAATATATTATTGAGGATTTAGCTAAAATTCCAGTAGAGGTGGATTTGGCCTCTGAGTTTAGATATCGTAAACCATTACTACCAGAGAATACTCTTACGATTATCATTAGCCAGTCTGGAGAAACAGCAGATTCCTTGGCTGCTTTAAGGGAAGCCAAGAAGCAGGGATGTAAGGTGTTGGGCATTATCAATGTGGTAGGAAGTTCCATAGCCAGAGAAGCAGACAATGTCATGTACACCTGGGCTGGACCGGAAATAGCAGTTGCTACAACGAAGGCTTATTCTACTCAGCTATCCGCTCTATACCTTCTGGCGATGCATTTTGGTAAGGTACGGGAAACACTTTCAGAGAGTGACTTCCAGTCCCTTCTTAAGGATCTGCAGGCAATTCCAGATCAAATTCAGAGTATCCTAGATCACACAATACCTCAAATTCAATACATTGCATCCAAATTCGTAGCAGTCAAGGATAGCTTTTTCATTGGAAGAGGAATTGACTATACCACTGCTCTAGAGGGTTCCTTAAAGATGAAGGAGATTTCCTATATTCATTCCGAGGCTTATGCAGCTGGTGAATTAAAGCATGGACCGATTGCTCTAATTGAGGACGGAACTTTGGTAACAGCCATACTTACCCAAGAAAAGCTCTATAAGAAGACGGTCAGCAACATGGTTGAGGTACAATCCAGAGGGGCGAGAGTTCTCTCAATTACCAATGAGAATTATGAGGATGCAGCTAAGGTTTCCGATATGAGTATTACAATTCCGGTAACGGATAGTCATTTTACAACCTCATTGGCAGTGATACCACTGCAGCTTCTATCCTATTATGTGGCTGTTGGTAAAGGTATTGATTTGGATAAGCCGAGAAATCTAGCAAAGTCGGTAACGGTTGAATAAGATTAATATAATGTTTGTATTGGTATCAAGTAAATAATAGCAAGAGGGGGATAACTTTGCAGGAAAAGCTTAAAGTTAATAATTTACTCGATTTAAATGAGACGATAGCGCCTCATATATTTGATGGGTGTACATACCCATGGGAAGTGCTAAGTAAGATCAAGGATGAAATTCTTAAAATTGGAGCCACCTTATCCTTAGAGGAATATGATAAGATCGGTGAGGATATCTGGATCGCGAAAACGGCCAAGGTTGCACCTACTGCTGCCATAAATGGTCCCACGATCATAGGAAAAGAGGCAGAGGTTCGCCATTGTGCCTTTATCCGTGGTAGCGCTATCGTTGGAGAAGGAGCGGTGGTTGGAAATTCTACCGAACTTAAGAATGTGATATTGTTTAATAAAGTACAGGTACCCCATTATAATTATGTGGGAGATTCCATCCTGGGGTATAAAGCTCATATGGGAGCTGGTTCCATTACCTCTAATGTGAAATCCGATAAAACTCTAGTTACTGTAAAGACCGAAGAAGAAATAATCGTAACAGGACTTAAAAAATTCGGTGCAATTCTCGGTGATAATGTGGAGGTGGGCTGCAATAGCGTACTAAACCCAGGTACTGTGATTGGTAGAAATTCTAACATATATCCACTATCGAGTGTTAGAGGATATATAAAGGATGGTAGCATCTATAAGAAGGCCGGAGAGATTAGTAGAAAGCAATAAAACGATGGAAGATGGGTTGGAGCTTTCACCACGGTTATTACGACATTTATTAAGGTAAAAACATATATCATATTAGGTTAAGTAAAATGGAGGCGTCACTATAACAAACTTTAATTGTTAGAGCGACAGCCTCCTCTTTTTATTCAGTTTATTGATAATGTTGGCGGTAATATAAAAGATGTGCATCATTCTTTTGCAGAAAATTAAGAGCTAAGCCCCAAAACGTCTGACTCTAGTTCCTGTGACTTTGGGCACAGGTTATAACAGAATCGTGAAAATAGTAACGATAAGAGCAGGTTAACTAGTCACATGTTGAGCTATCATGCTGAATCTTAGGAAGAATATTAAAATACCTCTAGACTTATGTTGGGTTTTGTGCGAAAATATGTTAAGTAAATAACAGTCAACATCCAATACATAAAAAGATTTAACAAACT
>CAYMLE010000058.1:0-12000 GCA_964391115.1 uncultured Herbinix sp.
AACTTCATATTGAGGACTATCTGCAAATGGTATCTGCGGAACAGAAAGAGTATGCCAAAGTGTTCGCCTATCAGAGGATTTCTGAAAACAACGACATCGTCACAGATTTTTGGACGGACAATCTAATGGAACTGGTTTTACGGAAAGATAACCTTAATAAGGCATTTAAGAAAGTAAAATCAAATAAGGGAGCAGGTGGAATTGATGGTATGCAGGTGGATAAGCTTCTACCCTTCCTGAGAGAAAATCAAGACGAACTTATTCAGCAGATAAAAGTGGGGAAATATGAACCCAACCCAGTCCGAAGGGTAGAGATACCCAAAGAAGAAAAAGGCAAGGTCAGAAAGCTCGGAATTCCGACAGTAGTAGACCGAGTTGTTCAACAAGCGATTGCACAAGAACTGACACCGATATACGAAGAACAATTCTCAGACAGCAGTTTTGGATTTAGACCAAAAAGAGGTCAGCATGATGCACTGAAAAGATGCAAGAAATACGTTGAAGAGGGTTATGTGTATGTGGTTAGTATGGACTTGGAGAAATTCTTTGACACAGTAAACCACAGTAAACTGATAGAAGTGCTATCACGTACTATCAAAGATGGCAGAGTAATATCGCTTATACACAAATACCTCAACGCCGGAGTAGCTGGAAATGGATTTTTTGAGAAGACAGAAGAAGGCGTTCCGCAAGGAGGACCATTAAGTCCGCTATTGGGAAATATTATGCTGAACGAATTGGATAAGGAACTGGAAGGTAGAGGACATAAATTCGTAAGGTTTGCAGATGATGCAGCCATCTTCTGCAAAAGCAAGAAAAGTGCAGTAAGAACGTTGGAGAACATAATACCGTACATTGAAGAGAAGCTATTTCTGAAAGTAAATCTAGCGAAGACAATTATCTCACATATCAGCAAGATAAAGTACTTAGGGTATGCATTTTACAGAAACAAAGGAAAATGCAAATTCCGTGCACATCCCAAGTCGGTAAAGAAAATGAAGGATAAACTTCGTTTACTAACTAACAAGAATAATGGATGGGGTAATGATTATCGCAGACAGAAACTCGCAGAATTTGTGAGGGGTTGGATTAACTATTTTAGTATGGCAGATATGAAGGTGTTAATGAGCGAAGTAGACGCATGGCTACGAAGAAGAATTAGGACTATCTATTGGAAACAATGGAAGCGGGTCAGAACCAGGTACCGTATGCTGAGAGCACTGAAATTGCCCGAATGGAAAGTACATGAATTGGCAAACTGTCGAAAAGGATATTGGAGAGCAGCAAAAGTACTTAATTGTGTACTGACAAAGAAAATAATAGCCAGACTAGGATTTATCTCCATGTCTGACTATTATCTGAAAATATGTGAAAACTAAAGAACCGCCGTATACCGAACGGTACGTACGTGTGGTGTGGGAGGTCGGCTAATCAAATAATGGTTAGCCTCCTACCCGATCTCTGTCATATAGTTCCTTTCTTAATAGGGCTCTTTGTAAATGGTTGGGGTGGATTATCTGTAGATTTATAATAATCCCAAGGAGCTGTTATCTGAAGATGTTTTTTGCTTTCTGAAGTTGGCAATGAATGGCTTCATGTTTCGTCTCAATTTAACTAAAGTTAGAAAACATGTCATTATCATTATCCTTTGTTGAAGTATCGTTTTAAATGGGGTATAATGTATGAGTAAAACTCAAGGGGAGGACAAACATGTCTGCTAATCATAAAAGAAATAATAATATAGTAAATAAGCCAGATAGAGCAAAGACAAATAGAAAATATAAAAATAAAGATACAGTGCAGGTATCTGAATCTCATAAATATTATATGCTACCTTTAATTTTTGTTCTTTGCATCATACCTTTTATTGTTAGAGTAAAGGAATACAATCCTAATCTTTCTAATTATGCCTGGTTTCCAAATAGCGATGTACAATGGGATTTTTTCTTGTATTATAAGCAATGGTCGTTAATTGTAGTTGCTTCATTTATGGCAATTATTATTGCGGTTAAGGCCTATTATAATAAGACAATCAAAGTACTTCCTATCATGATACCTCTTGCTCTTTATATGATACTTTGTATCTTATCCACTATTTTCTCGGAGTATCGTTCCTTTAGTATCGTCGGAAGCTTTGAGCAGTTTGAATCAATATTTGCACTCCTGGGTTATGGAATAATCGTTTTTTATGCTATCCTTTTTGTACAGACCGAAAAGGACATAAAATATATTATGTTTTTTTTGATAATAAGTGTACTACTTATGTCCATATTAGGTGTTTTTCAGTATATGGGGCATGATTTATATGCATCGGAATTTGGGAAGAGATTAATATTACCTAATGAAATGCAACAAGGTTTTGATATTACCTTTCAGTTCCCTGAGAAAATAGTATACTTATCTCTATATAATCCCAATTATGTGGGAAGTTATATAGCTTTATTTGTTCCGCTGGCTTTTATATTAATCTTTTTTGAAGAAAAAAAACGGTATATACCTCTACAGATACTGATTGTAATTGGTCTAGTGATAAGCGCTATTGGTTCTGATTCCTTGTCAGGCATTGTTGGAGTAGTAGCGGCCTTCTTCCTAATACCCATATTTATGTGGAGAATAATCGTAAAACGTTGGTATATTGTTTTACCATCCGCTATTGTTCTGGTACTTGCATTCGTAATAATTACAAAACAGACGGATGTCTTCAGAGGTATAACTTCAATGCTTAAAATTGAAAAGACGGTATTTAATCTAACAGATATTAGGACTGAGGATGAGTATGTATCCATTGAATACAAGGGTAGTACAATTAAGGTTGCCTATACCATAGATGCTAATCAAGATGGTACATTTACTCATGTAGATGAAGACAATAATCCGGTTAAGTTTGAAGTTGATGCAACTACCGGTAAATATACTTCATCAGATGTGCGTTTTCCTAACTTTATTTTGAATGGTGATACTGTAAATTATGGTGTATTTAATATTACAATAGATGGTAGGCCGTGGAATTTTTACTGGGATTCACTTGAGAAAACCTATTACTTTGTTAATCAATACGGAAAGATTGATAAAATGCATACAGCACCCTCCAGTGTGTTTACAGGATATGAAAGTCTAGCAACGAAACGTGGATATATATGGTCGAGAACGATACCGATGCTAAAGGATTACATTATTCTTGGCTCTGGACCGGACACCTATGCCATGGTATATCCTCAGGATGATTATATGAACATGCGCCTTAATAACTTTGATGTGGGTATATTATCAAAGCCTCATAATATGTATCTACAAATGGCTGTTCAAACAGGTATCATATCCTTAATTGCTTTTTTAGTGTTTTATAGCATGTATTTAGTATCGAGTGTTCGATTATATATTAGGGGAAGATTTAACAGCTATTATGCCCAGGTAGGTGTAGCTATCTTTATTAGTACCATAGCTTATATGATAACCGGTCTGGCAAATGACTCGAGCATAGCTACGGCACCAGTCTTCTGGACTTTACTTGGTATTGGTATTGCTGTAAATCTAAAGGCAAAGCCTCTGATAATTGAAGAGAGAAAGAGATTGAAGGAAGAGAAACAGAGATTGAAAGAAATGAAGCACCAGCAGGAAGAGCCCTCGTAAGGGATTGAAGGTGTAAGAATAAAGTTAAAACAATACAGATAAAAAAGGATGTTGATTCAATGCATAATCAACACCCTTTTTTAAGTTGAATATATCGGTTTTAATCCATCATATCTTTGATCTGCGGAACCTTCCGTAGTATTGGAAACAAAAGAGCAGAAATAACAATTCCCAATGCATTTTGTATACCGTTTGTAGGTATACCCTTAATGGAAGCGCCAAAGCCATATAATGAGCCGTCAAAAAGGAAATATCCAATTGTTACAACTACTCCACCAATAATTCCTCCGAGGATAACGGAACGAAGCTTACCTTTTTTGTAGAGTAGTGAAGCTACTAAAGCAGCTGCAGCCTTAATGATAAAGGTAGCAATCGCATAATGGGGATACCCAGCCAATAGATCAGCTAGCATGGAACCGATGCCCGCGGCTAAAGGTCCGTATATAGGGCCTAATATAACACCGGAGAGTAATACAAATGCGTCACCGGGATGTATGTAGCCGGTTAGGGTGGGAAAATGAATGGCTAAGGTTGCGACACAAGTCAGGGCAGCCATTAGTGCGGCAGAAATTAATTTATGTAAGCTCTTATTGTACATATGATGCCTCCTAATCAACGTTTATTAAATTATTTGAAATAATAGCATAGAATTATAATTATTACAAGCATATATTCTGTTCCACTAATTTGTCACAGTATTTTTAGCCTTGAAAGGTTACGTGTATTTTATCATTGTCTATTAGATGTATTTCTAGCAGATTAATGGTACGGGTAAATACATGCGGGACAATGTCTGATCCAGTTGTATATTTGGTCATTGCCTTATTCATAATGCAGACAATGTCTAACTCAGTGTCATGCAGGCAATTGTCATATGTCATGCAGGCAATTGTCTAAAGTCAAACAGGCAATCGTCTAATATTGTTGACACAGGGGAATACTTATAATATAATATGTAAATGCAAATGAATTGCATTTAGGAGGAATAATAATATGAATAAAAAAACAATTAAGTTACTAATGGCTCTAATAATCGTTGCAATAGTTGGCTCTTTCATAGTTTATATATATATAGAAAAAGGAGAAACAGAGGAAAAGAACGATGTATCACAGATTTCTGCAGTAACCTCGTTTTATCCCACCTATATTATAGCATTAAATATTATGGATCAGATACCGGAGCTTAAGGTGAACAGTCTTACGGACTTTAGTGCAGGCTGTCTTCATGATTATCAATTAACAACAGGGGATATGAAGATATTATCGACAGCGGATGTATTTCTTATGAACGGTGGAGGTATGGAGGGATATATAGAAGAGGTTGTGGAGAATTATCCTGACCTTAATATCGTTAATATTAGTATGGATATTCCTATGCTTGACAGTGATGAGCATGAAGGCGAAGTAAATCCCCATGTATGGCTGGATCCAACTCGTTATTCTGAGCAGATCAGCAATATGAAGGATGGTTTGGTACAATACGTGGAGAGCCACGCAGATTTGTCACAAGAAACAAAGAATAAGGTAATACAACAACTTAATACGAATGCAGAAGCATATCTTGAAAAGGTATCTGTTCTGGAGAAGGAACTTAATGACTTGCAGGCTACTGTAAAGGAAAGTGATCGTAATCAAAAGGTGGTTATTTTTCATGAAACCTTCACTTATATAGCGGACCGTGTTGGTCTTGATGTGGCTCATACCGTTGAAATTGATAGTGATACATCCCTTAGTGCCGGTGAAATCGCTGAAGTAATTGATTTGGTGAAGAAGGAGCAGATAGAGTTTTTGTTTACTGAGGAACAGTATGGGAGTAGTATTACCGATCGTATAGAGGAAGAGACAGAGGCTATAGCATATGTTATTGATTCAGCAGTTACTGGAGACGGAAGTAAGGATTCCTATCTAGAGGCTATGAATAAGAATCTGGAATTTTTAAGAGAAGCATTTAAATAGGTCTTAAATAGGTATTAAGTAAGTAATAGTAGGTTCTGAAATAAAAGGATGGCAAAGTAAGTAATGGTAGGTTCTGAAATAAAGGATGGCAAAGTAAGTAATGGTAGGTTCTGAAATAAAAGGATGGCAAAGTAAGTAATAGTAGGTTCTGAAATAGAAAGATGGCAAAATATGTATTAGCAGGTTCTGAAATAAAAAGATTGCAAAATAAGTGTTAATAGGCTATAAAACGAAAAGATATCGAAATAGTATTAGAGATTATGAAACGAAAAGATAAAGATATAGTATTAGTAGATGATAAAATAAAAATATAACGAAATCAGTAGATTACAATATTAGAAAAAATCAAGGTGGTGACACAATGGTTAAAAATATAAAAAGAAAAGGTATAACGAATGGTAGTAGAGGACAAGCAAGTGCTTGCGGACTCCATTGTATTCAGATTAAAAACATCTCTGTCAGTGATGGAGATCATGTTATTATACACGATATCAATCTTCATATCCATTGTGGGAAAGTAACTGTGATTATTGGAAGAAATGGTGCTGGTAAAACCACCTTGATAAAGTCAATCTTAGGTGAGATTAAGCATGAGGGGTCAATTGAATTTACAGATCTGAAAAACAAGACTATGGCAGATCTTAGGCTTGGCTATGTTCCCCAATATCTGAATATGGAAAAGAATACCCCAATGAGTGTCTATGATCTCTTTGCGGGATATATCAGTAATGCACCTATATTCTTACGTAAGAATAAAAAAGTTTATGAAAATATTAAGAAGCAGCTGACGATCTTTAATGCTCAAGACTATATCGACAAGAGAGCTTGTGATCTATCCGGTGGCGAGCTACAAAGAGTTCTTCTATCGATCGCAATTACACCGGTCCCTAATTTGCTACTTCTCGACGAACCAGTGTCTGGGATTGATAAGAATGGGATGAAATTATTCTATGATAATATAGAGATGTTGAAAAGTAATTATGATTTAGCGATGATTGTTGTATCTCATGATTTTGATTTTGTAAAAACTCATGCGGATCATGTTATTTTATTGGATCGTACGATTATTAAGGAAGGAACACCTGAAGAAGTCCTTAACAGTATGGAGTTCAAAAGAGTGTTTGGGGGAATGGAGCATGAATATAATTTATAAATTATTAGATATCATATTGCCTTTCTCTTGGATGGAGTATGGTTTCATGAAAAATGCATTTCTTGCGATTCTGATCATTACACCACTCTTTGGAATTCTAGGTACTATGATTGTGAATAATCGCATGGCTTTTTTTTCAGATGCCCTTGGGCACTCAGCTCTTACTGGAATAGCCTTAGGCTCCATATTGGGTATTAGAGATACGAATGTTTCAACGGTACTATTTGCGGTATTATTTGCGGTTTTACTTAATAGGATTAAGCGAAGGAAAATGGTATCTACCGATACAGTGATATCTGTATTTTCCTCTCTTAGTATGGCAGTAGGATTAATGCTGTTATCCAAGGGAGGCAATTTCGCAAAGTATTCCAGTCTTCTAGTCGGTGATATACTAAGTATAACTCCCGGCGAGATTGGCCTACTACTCCTTGTTTTCTTAGCTACCATCGTATTCTGGTTAGTTAGCTTTAACAAACTTCATGCCGTAGGTGTCAATGAATCCCTAGCCAAGAGTAAGAATATCAATGTTAATTTGTTAGAAGATGCATTTAGCATCGTAATTGCTATTATTGTCATGCTATCAATAAAATGGGTTGGAATTCTGATTATCAATGCGTTACTTATATTACCTGCAGCTGCCGGTAGGAATCTTGCCTCAAATATGCGTGAATATCATCTATATTCCGTTATCATAGCTTTGTTTTCGGGCATAGCCGGTCTTGTCATATCTTACTTTGCAGGTACTGCCACTGGTCCTACGATAGCTATCATAGCAGCCTTACTATTTTTCCTGACTTTGTGGTTAACACCGGGGAAAAAATAAGAATTCATATAGCATTAAGAATAGTCATTTACATTTTCCAAAGAATAGTATTATAATAGATTATTGGCACCATAAATTTACTATGAACTTGGAGGATTTATGAATAAGCTAAAGTTGTACTTGAAAATATTAATTAACTTTTCAATTGCTATTCTGGGAATATTGTTTGTATTTTTACTTTTACCAAGGCTATTGGGTTTTTTCCTTCCCTTTGTAATCGGCTGGATTGTATCAATGATAGCCAATCCGTTGGTGAAGCTATTAGAGAAGAGAGTTAAGATTCTTAGAAAACATAGTTCGGCAATTATCATTATCATAGTAATAGCAGCGGTTGTTGGTGCCATCTATCTGATAATAGCGATGGCAGTTCGAGAGGTAAGAGCACTTTCCGATGATTTACCGGTTCTTATCACACAGGTAGAGGCCCAGTTGGATGAGTTATCAAATCGTATTTATAGTATCACAGGTGCACTTCCAAAGACCGTACAAGACAAGATCAATGATCTAGTAGAGGGAATTGGGCAAAGCTTAACTAACTTTAATTTTAGCGAGAAATCCATATTTACGATTAACTCTGCTGGTAATATAGTCAAAGAGGTAGCAGAACTGTTCCTGATTGTAATAGTAACGATTCTTTCGGCTTATTTCTTTATAGCAAAAAGAGAGGAACTACTTGCAGGGATTAAGAAGATTGCTCCTGATTCTGTGAATCGCGGCTGGACGATGATATATGAAAATTTCATGAAAGCAGTAGGGGGTTATTTTAAGGCACAATTTAAGATAATGTTTATAGTCACAGGGATTATCTTTATTGGCTTTGAGGTACTTGATGTAGCCTATTCCTTTCTGTTAGCCTTAGGAATAGCTTTCCTTGACTTCCTACCGGTATTTGGAACCGGAGCCGTGCTCTGGCCCTGGGCATTGATAGAGATGCTTATGGGTAATTATATGGCTGCAATAGGCTTAGTTGTTATTTATTTGATCTGCCAGATAGTAAAGCAGGTACTGCAACCGAAGATGGTTGGTGACAGCATAGGCATTAATCCTTTAGCAACGTTGTTGTTCTTGTATGTAGGCTACCGTATCTTTGGAGTGATAGGAATGATCTTAGGGGTCCCTATCGGTATGGTATTGGTTAGTCTCTATCGCTTAGGAATGTTTAATCGATTGATCAAAGGCTTCCAAATTCTGATACATGATATTGATGAATTTAGAAAATATTAATAATTATTTATATTTATGCATAAAGATTGTGAAAATAATATTAAAGTTCCATTTACATCCAGTTGTTTTAATGATATTATAGAGGAGATTAATTGAAACCTGCTAAAGATTTAAATAACTGAGGGGTAAGTGTATGAAAGGTAATAGATTTGAATCAGATGTGGAGGTTATAATTACCTCAGAGGAAATAAAAATTATATTAGATCGGTACCGTATTGGTAAGAAACCATTGGCTAAGCTGCTTGGTTGGGGGGAGACAACAATCATCCGTTACATGGAGGGCGATATTCCGACCAACGAATATTCAAACAAATTAAAGGCAATTTTAAATGATCCAGAATTCTATTATGATCTACTGACGAAACGTAAGGACTGTTTAACTGGGGTTGCCTATAAGAAAAGTAAGAAAGCGGTTTTAGGGCAGATTCTGTCCTCAAAGATATGTGCAATCGCCTATTATATCGTTAATAAGAGCAATGCAGAGATTAGTCCTAGTTATATTCAGTATCTTCTGTATTATATCCAAGCATTTTCCCTTGCTCTTTATGACCGGGAGCTCTTCCAAGATGAATATGCTATGAACGTGGAACAGGTTCCATATCTTAAGATATATGAAGGAATGAAGCGTTGTGGAATCCATACCTTAGAGTTGACAGAGGATTTCCTTTCATCGGAAGAGAAAGAACTGATTGATGCCATTTACGACTCCTTTGCCTGGTTTGGATTGAAAGCTTTAACCACACTCCATTTATATGAAAAATCATTTCTAAGAGTATCGAGAGATCGATTTAATAATAAAGTATTGTCGAAAGATACAATTACCGATTACTTTAAGGATATTATAGTCCAATATGAGATTAATGAATTGTCAGATGTAATTAATTATCCGAAGGAGCGACTTCTGCAAATCGGGAAAATAAATTTATTAGCATAATGATATAATAAAACACCCATCCATGCATTGTAGAGGCACGGATGGGTGTAACTTATATTATTGATTATTCCGGTTTCTTTTGTCTCTCATTCTAAGGGTTGCATCAAGGATCTTCTTTCGTATCCGTATTGATTTTGGAGTAACCTCAAGTAATTCATCGGTTTCAATAAACTCCAGAGCTTGTTCTAGACTTAATACCCTAGGGGGAGTTAGGCGGAGAGCTTCATCAGCAGAGGATGAACGGGTATTGCTTAGCTGCTTACGCTTACAGATATTAACCTCCATATCCTCGGCCTTAGGGTTCTGTCCGATGACCATTCCGGAATAAACCTTTACTCCAGGGCCAATGAACAGGACACCACGCTCTTGGGCATTAAAAAGTCCATAGGTAATACTTTCGCCAGATTCAAAGGCAATCAAGCTTCCTGTTTTGCGATATTGGATATCGCCTTTATATGGTCCATAGCAATCAAAGACAGAATTCATAATGCCATTTCCTTTGGTATCTGTCATGAAATCTCCACGGTATCCGATCAGACCTCGAGCTGGAATAGAGAATTCCAGGCGAGTATGACCAGTATCAGAAGTATGCATATTAACCATTTCGCCTTTTCTTTGTCCAAGTTTCTCAATTACAATACCGGAGAATTCGTCGGGAACATCAATTTGTACTCGTTCTATCGGCTCAAGCTTATGACCATTTTCATCCTGTTTAAATAAAACCTCGGCCTTACTAACGGAGAATTCATATCCCTCACGGCGCATATTTTCAATTAAAACAGAGAGATGCAATTCGCCTCGACCGGAGACCTTATAGCTCTCTGTAGTTTCGGTTTCCTCCACCCGAAGACTGACATCGGTATTTAACTCTCGGAACAAACGCTCTCTAAGATGTCTGGAGGTAACAAATTTGCCTTCTGTTCCGGCGAGTGGACTATCGTTAACATTAAAGTACATAGCAATCGTCGGTTCGGAAATCTTCTGAAAGGGAATTGCTATGGGGCTATCAGGAGAGCATATGGTGTCACCGATATGGATATCCGAGATTCCTGAAATAGCAACAATGGCTCCTATCGTAGCACTTTCTACTTCAACTCGTTTTAGACCATCAAACTCATAAAGCTTATTAATCTTTACTTTATTAAATTTCTCTGGATCATGGGCATTTAACAGGACTACATCCTGATTTACACGAAGGATACCATTATCTACTTTACCAATACCAATTCTTCCGACATATTCATTATAGTCAATGGTGCTAATCAGAACCTGGACGTTCTTATCCGGATCCCCCTCGGGAGCAGGAATATAGCTCAGGATGGTATCAAACAGGGGCTGCATGTTTGCAGGCTCGTCCTCTAGAGTCAAGGTGGCGATACCAGACTTGGCAGAAGCATAGACAAAAGGACAATCCAGCTGGTGTTCATCGGCATCCAGTTCAAGTAATAATTCCAAGACTTCATCCACAACTTCCATCGGTCGTGCTTCGGGGCGATCGATTTTATTGATACAAACGATGACCGGTAAGGAGAGGTCCAAAGCTTTTTTTAGTACGAACTTAGTCTGAGGCATCGGGCCCTCAAAAGCATCTACGACCAATACAACACCATTAACCATTTTTAGGACTCGTTCTACTTCTCCACCAAAGTCGGCATGACCTGGAGTGTCTATGATATTTATTTTAACTCCATTATAAGCAACGGCGGTATTCTTAGCCAGAATTGTGATTCCCCGCTCTCTCTCAATGTCATTGGAGTCCATAACTCGCTCCACAACATTTTGATTGGAACGAAACACACCACTTTGCTTCAATAATTCGTCAACTAGGGTTGTTTTACCGTGGTCAACGTGGGCGATTATTGCGATATTGCGAATATCTTCTCGCATCATAATATTTTTCCTTCTTTCTATTTAAGAAAGCTATAGTACTAAGAAAGCCATAAATAAAAAGGCTTCATAATAATACAACAAATTCTACTCATTCCTTAGTTTATACACAACTTTTATATTGTATCATAGAGAGTTATTAAAAATCAACGTATGATATATAAAACTTTAACAAAATTTTAGATTTTATTTGTATAAAATAACAAAAAAAGGATAACGTTATAATATATTTGGATTTTTACTTCTAAAATTTGGAAAATAGCATATATTTAACATAGGTGAATGCAAGCTGTTTTTGACTAAACAGATAAATTTACCCCACATTTTAGAGCAGATTGGCATAAAAGGAACGCCGGTCGAGAAGGGAGAGGTACGATATGACGGATAAAGTAT
>CAYMLE010000058.1:12010-15398 GCA_964391115.1 uncultured Herbinix sp.
CAGGAGAGGTAGTCGGTGAGTTTACGTTCAGTCATGATGTATTTGGAGAGGGATTCTATATTCTGGAGGTTATGGTTAGCCGGTTGAGTAATTCATACGATATAATACCGGTCATGGTGTCAGAACGGCTCATTGATGTAAAGCAAGATTATCGTGGAAAATGCACGGAGATTTTAGGTCAATTCAGATCCTATAATCGCCATGAGGAGAGCAAAAATAGGTTGGTTTTATCGGTATTTGCCAGAGAGATCAAGATTGTGGATGAGCTTTCGGATGATGCAAAGCCGAATCATATCTTTTTGGATGGTTTTGTATGCAAACCGCCGATTTATAGAAAAACCCCCTTGGGTAGAGAAATTGCAGATGTATTGTTGGCAGTAAACCGCCCCTATGGGAAGTCAGATTATATTCCTTGTATCAGCTGGGGAAGAAATGCTAGGTTTGCAGAAACCTTTGCCGTTGGTGGTCATGTTCAGATATGGGGAAGAATTCAGAGTCGGGAATACCAAAAGAAACTCACAGAAACCGAGTTTGAAAAACGGATCGCCTATGAGGTCTCCGTTAGTAAGCTAGAGTATTTAGAGGAGTTTTAACATATAGTTTTAAGTATTTCGCTCAAAAACATAAAATATAAGGGTTTCTTTCATTTATGTAGCATATAATGGAGGAAACTCTATTTTTTTAAGTAATGAAGACGATCGATATCATCTAATAAAAGAAAAGCCATTGATTGATTGTGGATAAGATTGAAACTATATCATGAGAAATATTGCCTTATAGAAGAAAAAAGTAGTACTGATTGAAGAAAGGTTCAAATGGAGTTAATTCAAGAATACAAATAGAGTTAATTCAAGAATAGTTATTGACAATATAAGTATCAAATGCTAATATGATGATATTCATAAGCATTTGAAGCGTCAAATAATTATTGCTTTTGGTAGAGGTGCATTGTTTATCAGTAGGCTGCAGGATATGTCAGGCATATAGGACGGCAGTTGAAAGGAAACGGTGCCGAAGTGGTAAGGGTCCTGAACCATTACTGCTGGGCATATGGTGAAGAATCATATGACTGTCATCATTCGATGGAGGGCTGCCTAAAGAACATGTACCGTTGAAACAGGGCGGATTCCTTTACCATGCTGCTGTTCGGTTATTCTTTAGTGTCGACTCCTGGTCGGCTTTTTTTGTGTAAGAATATCTATTCATAGGAACTGGAGTTAGCATTTGGAAGGAGGGCCAATATGGCAGTATTTAAGGGAGCAGGGGTAGCGATAGTTACACCCTTTAATGAACACAACGAGGTAGATTTTACAAAGCTAGGGGAATTAATTGAGTTCCAGATTGCAGAAGGCACCGATAGTATTATAGTATGTGGAACCACAGGAGAAGCCTCTACCTTAACACATGAGGAGCATCTGGAATGTATTCGATATACAGTGGAGACGGTAAAGGGTAGAGTGCCGGTAATTGCCGGAACTGGATCAAACTGTACGGATACCGCAATCTATCTATCAAAGGAGGCAGAAGCTCATGGAGCCGATGCGTTATTGGTAGTTACCCCCTATTATAATAAAGGGTTTGATTGCTCATTTTACAGCGATTGCAAATTCCGTATCACTACCAATTATCATGTACAATGTACCGAGCCGTACTGGTTGTAATCTGCTTCCCAAAACGGTGGCGGAATTGGTTAAGAATGTGGATAATATCGTAGGAATTAAGGAGGCAAGTGGAAATGTTGCTCAGGTTGCCGAAGTAATGCAGCTGTGCAATGGAAAGATTGATTTGTATTCCGGTAATGACGATATGATTGTCCCTGTATTATCCTTAGGTGGAGTCGGAGTAATTTCCGTGCTATCCAACATAGCTCCAAAACAGACCCACGATATGGTCGCGAAATATCTAGAGGGTGATACCAAGGGAAGTCTTCAGCTACAGTTAGATTACCTTCCTCTAATCAATTCCTTATTTATTGAGGTGAATCCCATTCCGGTGAAGAAGGCTATGAATCTGATGGGCTACAACGTAGGATCCTTAAGGATGCCCCTAACTGAGATGGAGCCGGCTAACGCGGAATGTCTTGCCAATGCATTAAAGAACTCTGGATTAATATAAAAAAATATTGGATATTATCAAAACAAGATCGAAACAATATCAAAACAATATCAAAACAAAATCAAAACAAAATCAAATAAAATTAAACAAAATTAAAACAATATAGAAACAATATAGAAACAATATAGAAAAAACTGAAAATAATATAGAAAACAAAACGATCTATGATTGGAGGTACCCTATGACAAACATCATATTGCGAGGCTGTAATGGTAGAATGGGTCAGGTTATTACACAGATGGTGGAAGAGGATGATAATGCCGTAATCGTGGCAGGGCTCGATATCACAGCAAGCCGTAACAATAAATATCCGGTATATCAAAGCTTTGCTCAATGTAATGTGAAAGCGGATGTGATCATCGATTTCTCGGCCCCCCTTAAGGTTAAGGAGATGCTTGATTACGCAATCGCTCAAGGCATTGGTATTGTATTATGCACGACTGGGTTTTCCAAGGAAGATCTGCTTCTTATTGAGGAGGCTTCCCAGTATATCCCGATCTTTAAGTCTGCGAATATGTCTATGGGGGTTAATCTGATCATGAAACTGGTTCAGGAGGCTGCTAAGCTATTAACCGATGCCGGTTTTGATATTGAGATAGTAGAGCGACATCATAATAAGAAGATTGATGCACCCTCAGGCACAGCCCTGGCTCTGGCTGATGCCATCAACGAAGCATTAAATAAGGAATATGAATACAAATATGATCGTTCTACAGAACGCATACCTCGAGGTAAGAAAGAAATAGGCATATCAGCTGTTCGGGGTGGAACTATTGTAGGTGAGCATGAGGTTATATTTGCTGGAACAGATGAAGTGATTGAAATTAAGCATACTGCTTATTCCAAGGCGATTTTTGCAAAGGGCGCTGTCCAAGCAGCGAAATTCCTTCCAGAAAGACCAGCTGGTATGTATCATATGAATGATTTGATGGAATAACAAAGCAATGCCTGTTATAATAAACTAGCCGAGGGAATATTAACATGGCTTGGATTCACAATATCCTACTATAAATGTTAATATTAGCTATATTTGATTCAAGTGTCTTTAGTCATCTTAACAGTAGAATGGCGAATGTACGTGAAGATATATACAGATGGCTCAGCCCGGCCTCACGCGGATGCTTTATTCCGCATGAGGGTAAGGCATGCCTGAGGTATGTATATACAGGTATATTCGCTTTTTTTGTAGCAGATTTAAGACAACTAATCTATGTATATCAAGATTTATATCACTGAGTATTTTGTATATGAATATGATGGATTTGTTCACAAA
>CAYMLE010000059.1:0-15304 GCA_964391115.1 uncultured Herbinix sp.
CGGCGTTAACGGTTGTTGAGCGAGCCAGGAATTTTGAGGCTAATTAGGGTGGTACCGCCGAGTCTTTCGGTCCCTTTGGGATGGAAGGGCTTTTTTTGCGTGAAAGTGCATCCATTCTGGTAAAGCATTATGAGAAGGAGAGATGATTATGGCACAGGAAAAGAAATTAGTGGAGGCGATTACCTCCATGGAAGCGGATTTTCCCCAATGGTACACAGATGTGGTCAAGAAGGCAGAGCTCATTGATTACTCCAGTGTCCGAGGGTGTATGATCCTAAGACCCAACGGCTATGCCATCTGGGAAAATATCCAGAGACAGCTAGATGCAGAATTTAAGGCAACCGGAGTAGAGAATGTATATATGCCGATGTTTATCCCGGAAAGCCTGTTACAGAAGGAAAAGGACCATGTAGAGGGCTTTGCACCAGAGGTTGCCTGGGTAACTCATGGAGGTTTGGAACCTTTACAGGAGAGGTTGTGCGTTCGTCCTACCTCTGAAACCCTGTTTTGTGATTTTTATTCTAACATTATTCAATCATACAGGGATCTACCTAAATTATATAACCAGTGGTGCTCTGTAGTGCGCTGGGAGAAGACTACCAGACCGTTCCTGCGTTCCATGGAATTTCTGTGGCAAGAGGGTCATACGGCTCATGCTACGGAAGAGGAAGCAGAGGAAAGAACCATTCAGATGTTGAATGTATACTCCGATTTCTGCGAAAAGGTTTTGGCAATTCCGATGATTAAAGGACGGAAATCAGAGAAAGAAAAATTTGCAGGAGCTAATGCAACCTATACGATTGAAGCCCTAATGCATGATGGTAAGGCTTTGCAGTCTGGCACCAGTCATAACTTCGGTGATGGCTTTGCAAAGGCTTTCGGTATCCAATATACCGATAAGAACAATAAGCTTCAATACGTTCATCAGACCTCCTGGGGTATGTCCACCAGAATAATCGGTGCGATTATCATGGTTCACGGAGACGATAGTGGTCTAGTTATGCCACCTAGAATTGCTCCTACGCAGGTTATGATCAT
The DNA here is from genome assembly GCA_964391115.1 of uncultured Herbinix sp. GTDB lineage: Bacteria > Bacillota > Clostridia > Lachnospirales > Lachnospiraceae > Mobilitalea. The sequence goes on from CAYMLE010000059.1 coordinate 1,039, forward strand.
TCCGATCGCTCAGAATAAACCAGGCGTTCTGGATAAGGCCTATGAATTAAGAGATCGCTTAAGCTCCTTTAAGATTAAGGTAGATGACAGCGAGAAGAGCCCTGGCTGGAAATTCTCTGAGCAGGAGATGCGAGGCATTCCGATTCGGATTGAGATTGGACCTAAGGATATCGAAGCGAACCAAGCGATTATCGTAAGAAGAGATACGAGAGAGAAAACGGTTGTTTCTTTGGATGAAATCGAAAGTAAGGTTTCAGAAATTCTCGACCGGATGCAAAGCGAGATGCTCGAGAGAGCTAGAGCTCATAGAGATGAGCATACCTATGCAGCTGCAACCATGGAGGAATTTGAGAAAACCGTGGCTGATAAGCCTGGGTTCATCAAAGCTATGTGGTGTATGGATGAGGCCTGTGAGAAGGAAATTAAAGAAAAAACCGGGGCAACCTCCCGTTGTATGCCCTTTGAACAGGAGCATATTGCTGATCACTGTGTATGTTGCGGTAAGCCTGCTAAGACTATGGCTTACTGGGGTAAAGCTTATTAATAGAGGATAAATGGGGTCTCCTTTGGTAACTGCTGTGTAAGAATTGATCTGGGCAGTTACTAAGGGGGATCTTTCAATGTCTGCCTTGTAATGTATTTTAAGCTTTGATATAATTTGATAAAGGTTTAATTATGTGGTTAAGAGCAAATAATTAAGCTAAAAGTAACAACTAGACTAGAAGCAAATGACTAGACCAAGGGCAAATAAATATACTAAATACAAATAATTAAGCTAAAAGCAAAAATTATACAAAGAGCAAATAATTAAGTTAAAGACATATAAATAAGTAAAGCGCAAATAATTAGACAGGAGGGACATATGAAGATACCGATACCCGAGAAAGTGAACACCATTATTGAAGTTCTAGCCAGAAACGGCTTTGAAGCTTATGCTGTCGGGGGATGTGTCAGAGATAGCCTTCTTAATCGAACTCCAGAGGACTGGGATATCACCACCTCGGCGAATCCCTTTGAGGTGAAACAGCTTTTCCATAGAACCGTTGATACGGGAATTCAACATGGAACCGTTACCGTTCTTATGGATAAGGAGCAATTTGAAGTCACGACTTATCGCCTGGATGGTGAATATGAGGATAATCGCCACCCCAAGGAGGTCCAGTTTACCTCCAGCTTGCAAGAGGATTTAAGAAGGAGAGATTTCACCATTAATGCTATGGCCTATAATCCAGATCAAGGCATTATAGATCTCTTCGGAGGGGCAGAGGATCTAAAGCAAGGTCTGATTCGATGTGTGGGAAGTGCGAAAGAGAGATTTGATGAGGATGCTTTGCGGATTCTCAGGGCAATACGCTTCTCGGCCCAATTGGATTTTAAGATAGAAGAGGAAACTTTAAGCGCCGTACAGGAGAAGGTTGAACACCTTAAGAATATTAGTGCAGAACGGATTCGGGTAGAGCTGACGAAGTTATTAATATCAGACCATCCAGATCGCCTAAGAATATTATATGAAACCGGTATAACTGGAGTAATATTGCCTGAATTTGATAAAATGATGGCAACAAAACAAAACAACCTTCATCATGCCTATACAGTAGGTGAGCATACCATTCGGGCAGTGTCAAGTGTAGCAGGAACATTGTCTGAGAGGCGATTTACTCATAACGAGCGCATCATTTTGCGATATACAATGTTACTTCATGATATAGAAAAACCGAATACTAGGGTTTTGGGTAAGGACGGACAAGATCATTTTTATGGACATCAGGACAAGGGTGCGATTACAGCAAAGCGAATCCTTAAGGGTCTCAAATTTGATAATGACACCTTGAATGCAGTAGTACATCTAATCCGATGGCATGATTACCGTTTTGTATTGACTCCTGCTGGGCTACGAAAGGCTACCGCCCAGATCGGTCGTGAGTATATGGAGTTATTATTTGAGATTAATCGCGCCGACACCTCTGCTAAGAATCCGGAGCATACAGCGGATAAGTATCGTAACCTGGAAACCGCCCGACAGCTCTATCAGGAGATGGTCGGAAGGGGTGAATGTGTCAGCCTGAAGGAAATGAATATAAGTGGCAAGGATCTAATCAAAGAAGGGTTTCGCCCTGGCCGAGAACTGGGGACCCTCTTGGATGAATTGCTTATGCAGGTGCTGGAACAGCCAGAGCTTAATCAGAAGAATATACTTCTTGATTTAGCTAAGGAATGGAAGTTAAAGAACAAATGATTTATGGAGGGCTTTAGAAATATTTCGAAAGGAATTATTTCTAGGGCCTTTTTTATATACATGAATTGGATTCCTTTATCATAATATTAAAAAGACGGGTATTATAACATTTGATAGGGGGGGGTTCGCTGTGGAAGATCGAAGCCAGGAGGCATTGAAAAAATATCGTCTAAAGATTTACAATATATATAGAGCGAGAGGCGCTTTTTTGGTTGAAACGGATTGTGGTTTGAAGCTTTACAAATGTTTCGAAGGCTCTAAAAACCGTGCGCTGTTTGAACATAGAGTAAAGGAGCATCTGTTCCAGAATGGGTATTGCAATACAGATTTGTTTGTAAAAACCATGGAGGAGGAATTAGTTGCAGAGGATTCCTCGGGCTGCCAATATATCATGAAGAATTGGTTCTGGGGAGAAGAGTGTAATCTGAAAGAACTTTCTCAGATCGAGATGGCTTCGGCCAATTTGGCCAGGCTTCATCTGCTTCTGAAGGATGTGGATTTTAGCAAGGAGCAAACGGAATATAATGTCAGTGGTGATCTGTTAGAAACCTTTTTAAAAAGGAATCGAGAGTTAAAACGGGTAAGAAGCTATATCCGAGATAAGAGACAGAAAAATGAGTTTGAAATATCCTATTTGAACTATTATCAGGATTTTTATGAACAGGGTCTAATGGCGTCAGATGCACTGGCAAAATCCCCGTATAAGGCTTTGCTGGAGAAATCCATTTGTGAGAAAAGGGTTTGTCATGGTAATTATACTTATCATAATATCATTATGCTTAAGAACAAAACCGAAACCATGTCGAAGACTTATATTCCACCAGGATGGATTAACAAGCAGCCTTTGTCTGCGACGGACCTTTCGGATACCTTTCAACAATATATTGCCACAACGAATTTTGAAAAATCCTATATTGGGCTCCAAATTGCCGATCTATATCAATTTGTAAGAAAGGTTATGGAGAAAAATGACTGGGATACACTTTATGGAAGTATAATGATCGAAGCCTATGATCGGGTAAAACCGCTATCAAAGGAAGAATTGAATATCCTCTATATACTATTACTATATCCGGAGAAATTCTGGAAGATCACTAATTTCTATTATAACGGGAAAAAGTCATGGATTTCTGGTAGAAATATTCAGAAGCTAAATAGCATAGGGGAGCAGAATATAAAAAAAGATATGTTTCTTAACCGACTAGAGGAAATTCTATAGTAAGGTAAGCGATATCGTATTAAACTAGCGTTAAAGCAAAACTATAAGTTGTAAGAGATATCGTATTAACTATAGATTGTAAGAGATTACATAAAAGATGATAGGTTGTAAACGCTGTATAACGGAGGGCTAAATTCTGGTATATTGCTTATTAAACCGCCATGGGATATAATATTCTTAGCGATATTACAATTGATAGGAATAGAGGATACATGACGTGGTTAATGAACCTAAGAAAGAATTTAAAGTGAATAGTAGGCCGATCATTACCTTGTTAATCGGCTTAACTTTCTTCACGGTAATTTTAGCAATAACTTTGATGGAAACGTCCAAAGAAAGCAAGCGGCCCATAAAACAAGTTCAGGGAGACTTGGTTGAGGAAGGGCAATCGCCAGGGGAAATAAGTGCAGATAAGGCATATGATAAGGAGATTCTGGCGGTAGTTAAGGGCGTGGATCCGATAAAACAAGAGCTAACTTTATTTGATATTGAAACAAATGAGGAACGTATACTAAACTACACTGGTTCGTCGGATATCCGGGACAAATATGACCAGGTTATTTCAGCAAGTCAGCTTACCATCGGTGCTATGGTAGACGCCGGATATATCTCCCAAAGCAATAAGCTTATGGTGCTTAAGACATCAACAAGCTCCTGGGAATATATCGGTTCCACCAACTTTAGTATAGATACGAATGAGAAGACGATAACGATAGGGAAAACAAAATATAAATTCACTGACGACCTGGTTGTGATCAATGATGGAGCCTTTGTTACGGTCAATGATTTGGCAAAGCAGGATGAACTAATGATTCGAGGCTTCGACCAAACCATTTGGTCCATCGAGGTGACCAGAGGTCATGGTACGGTGAAGCTGATCGATGTAAAAGCCTTCTCCGAGGGTATGATTACCATAGGGTATGAGGCGATTCAGCAGGTGTCAGAGGATCTTACGGTAGTCGTCAGAGAAGGTAATTTTAATCTTATGGTTGAAAATGGTGCCTATAGCGCCATAAAGAATATTACGGTTAATCGCAATCAGGAGACGGTTGTATCTCTGGGTGACCTTGGGCCGAATGGGGTAAAGCGTGGTTATATAACCTTTGATATCAATCCCTTCGGAGCAGATTTGCTCCTTGGTGGAGTGCTGACCTTTTATGGAGATCCGGTTGAATTACTTTATGGTGAGCATACTATGGAGGTAACCCTGGGTGGCTATACAACCTATCAGGGCATTTTAGAGGTGGATTCCGCGAGCAAAAGAATTCAGGTTAATCTCCCTGAGAAAAGTAGTAATGAACCGGTGGATATTATAGTGGCCGAGGAGGAGACAGACTCAGGCTCTGAATACAACGATTGGGAGATCCCCGATGATGTTAATGATTCTGAGGAACAGGAAAATGCTTCTGACAATGAGGAAGCTTCCGAGGAGGATTATATCATTGATGAGGAACACGCCATCTATATTCAAAATCCTGCTGGGGCATCGGTATACTTAAATGGTGATTATTTGGGTATATCACCGGGTAGTTTTGCAAAAGTAATTGGAAAACATATATTTACCTTTATCCGTGAAGGATATGAGACAAAGAGCTACACAATTGAAGTACTAAATGATAATCAGGACGCATATATTAGCATGCCAAATTTAATTCGTAAACAATAGCATGGTAATATTTCTGTAGCTTGCTGTCATTCTTTTTCTAAATAGCATTTATTTGATCTAAATATGAAACATCCTTAATATCTGTGTCTAACGATTTTTGCTTCCCTCTCTTTTCAAAGTAGCGGTTGTACGCTATAATAAATGTTAATTTATGGAAAAGAGAGGGGATTTCTATGGTTCAATATCTTTTTAACGAAAATATTATCATTTATATCTTTGTAGGATTGTTGGGTCTGGGTTTGTTACTACGTGGAATAATAGATATCGTTTACATACGCTTGGTAAAAGAATCGGACAACCTGGGTGGAACAAAGAACAAATTGTTAAAACATCTAAAAATGAAGTTCGAAACCTGTTATAAACTCAGGATTGGTGTGAATAATGTGGATACATTTGTGGATAAGAACGTATTAAGATACCGATTTTGTGGAATCTTATTATCCACATGGGAATGCTTAAGTGGACAAACGCTGCTCCTAACCTTTCTGATTGTCCCAATTAGCACAGTTTTTGGGGTGCTTTTTGATTGTGGACAAGATCAGATATTAAACGCTGGAGGCATCGGTGTTCTATCCGCATCCATACAGATATTTGTGGATAAGATGACTAATCTATCCTTTAAAAAGAAGATGCTAAGATTAAATCTTTTGGATTATCTAGAGAATTTCTGTAAAGTAAGGCTAGAACAGGAAACCTTTCATCCAGAGCAGCTAGACCAATATCGGAGTGAATATTTTCAATCAGCAGAATCGAATAAGCTAATTGGTGCTACTATAATGACGGCCCGTGAGGAACCGAAAAGTGAATTAAGCCGAAGAAGGGATGCAAGGCGTAAGAAAGAGGAAGCAAAGAGAGCGGAAGTTCTCAAGAGGGAAGAAGAGCAGAAACGAATCGACTTAGTTCGTAAGGAAGAGAAAAGAAGAAGGCTGGAAGAGAAAAAACGGATCGCTGCGAAACGAAGAGAAGAGGAGCTAAAGAAAATTGAGGAAGAAAAGGCTGCTCTGGAACAAAGAAAGCTTGAAATAAAGAGCACTGTAGTGGGAAATTATCAGAAAAGCAATGAAAAACAAATGCTGGTGGAGGAAAAGAAGAAAATACTCCGTAGTATTGAAGAAGAATTTGTAACAAAAAAGCCAGAGGAGGATGTATTAGTAACGGGCTTGAATGAAATTGCAGCGGATAAAGAACGAATGGAAGGTCCACGATTAAATAACGAATCCCTAAAGAACGAGTCAGCAATGACCAAACCAAAAAGTATTAGTCCTCAGGAAGAGAAATTAATTGAAGATATTCTTAAGGAATTCTTTGCTTAATTGTAGAATTTCGTAAATATGATTAAGAATTAGGTGTGTTACGTATCATTTTAGGCAGAATCATCATTGAATAATAAATTTGTCTTTGATAGAATATAAGAAAAGATGGAAAGGAAGTACATTCATGACAAATAAAGTTATATTTGATTGTTCTGCTGCAGAGAAATTCATACAGGCTTCTGAGATTGAGATGTTAAAAACCCAAACACTGGCAGCAAAGGAAATGTTACTTAACCAAACCGGTGCAGGTAAGGATTATCTAGGTTGGATTGATCTTCCCATAAATTATGATAAAGAGGAGTTTGACCGCATAGAAAAGGCCGCAGCCAAGATAAAACAAGATTCGGAGGTTTTGCTTGTTATTGGTATTGGTGGTTCCTACTTGGGTGCAAGAGCAGCGATTGAGTTTTTGAGACATAGCTTTTACAATTCGGTATCTAAGGATATCCGAAAGACACCGGAGATATATTTTGTTGGAAATAATATAAGTAGTACTTATATGAACCATCTGACGGATGTCATTGGAGATAGGGACTTCTCTATTAATATTATCAGTAAATCAGGCACAACCACGGAGCCGGCGATAGCATTTCGAGTATTTAAGAAGTTGTTAAATGCGAAGTATGGAAAAGCTGAGGCTGCCAAGAGAATATATGCTACTACCGATAAAGCAAAGGGCGCACTGAAAAACCTTGCGATGGAAGAAGGTTATGAGAGCTTTGTAGTGCCGGATGATATTGGTGGACGTTATTCTGTATTAACCGCTGTTGGTTTACTTCCGATCGCTGTTAGTGGTGCGGATATTCGTAAACTGATGGAGGGAGCTGCTAGCATGCGCAAGTACTGCCTCGATAATAGCTATGAGGAGAATGATTCCCTACGGTATGCGGCAGCACGTAATATCTTGTTAAGAAAGGGTAAGGGAATTGAAATTCTTGTTAACTATGAGCCCTCTCTTCACTTTGTATCCGAATGGTGGAAACAGCTCTTTGGTGAAAGCGAAGGAAAGGATCAGAAGGGTATCTATCCTGCTTCCGTAGATTTCACGACAGATCTGCACTCTATGGGTCAATTCATTCAAGATGGACAGAGAACTCTGTTTGAAACCGTAATCAGTGTCGAAACGTCTTCTTCTGAGATTATAATTGAGGAGGAAGAGGTGGATCTAGACGGTCTTAATTATCTGGCCGGAAAGAGCGTAGATTTTATTAATAAGAACGCTATGAAGGGAACTCTTCTCGCCCATACGGATGGTAATGTTCCCAATCTTCTGGTAACTGTTCCGGAGCAGAATGAATTTTATCTGGGTGAGTTATTCTATTTCTTTGAGTTTGCCTGCGGTGTCAGTGGATATCTTCTAGGAGTTAATCCTTTTGACCAACCTGGTGTGGAAAGCTATAAGAGTAATATGTTTGCACTTTTAGGTAAACCGGGATATGAGACCCAAAGAGAAGAATTATTAAAGAGACTATAATAAGTTATCTAGAAGTGTAATTGTTACATTACGAATATAAGGTTATGTTAAATATAAGAGTCGAAGATATAGGTTTGTTATTTTATGTGGCAGTGGACTTTTTCCAGATTAGGAGCTGGTCTGCTGTCACATTCAGATTATATGAGAGTATAATATATTAATAAATAACGATAGGTGCAGGACAGTAACATCGGGATAGGATACATATCTTTGAATATTCGCAACCGAACCCCCCTTTTACCTCATGTTGAGTGTAACAGATTACTGCCTTGATACCTTACCAGAACCATTCGGCTGCTTAACATAGATATGATGGATCCGCCCCTTTTTAATGAAGGGGCGGATTTGTTATGTGAACGTATATAAAATGCCGCTGGTTCGTATTAGGAACCAGCGGCATTTTTGAGGGATAGGAAAGAGGTTAGATTTACGGCATCACTGCGATGTAATTATACATTAGTATGAAGTGGCAGAGACTACCACCCATAACGAAGAGGTGGAAGATCTCATGGGAGCCAAAATATTTATGCTTGTTGTTGAAGATGGGCAGCTTTAAGGCGTATATCACACCTCCTATGGTATAGATGATACCGCCGGCCAATAACCAGATAAAGGCAGGCTTTGATAGGGAATTGATAATCTGAGTAAAGGCCAGTACACAGGTCCAACCCATAGCGATGTAAACCACGGAGGAGAACCACTTCGGACAGTGAACCCAGAAACCAGTGACGATATTACCAATGAGGGCAAGGCCCCATATAATAACTAGGAGAATTAAGCCGGTTCGATCGCCTAGAGCAATGATGCAAATAGGGGTATAGGTACCGGCAATCAAAACATAAATCATCATGTGATCAAACTTTTTTAATCGTTCGTTAACCTTTTTCGATATATTTAAGGTATGGTATATCGTACTAGCTACATATAATAAAATCATACTTAGGATGAAGATACCTAAGGATATAATATGAACATATCCTGGATTAGCAGCAGCCTTTAATAGTAATGGTGTTGCTGCGAATACGGCCATTAACGTCCCTATAAGGTGGGTTATGGCGCTGCCCGGATCTTTTGCTTTTACCTTTTTTAATGTCATAATAAATCACTCCTTTTGATGTAGTATGATATGTACAGTTTTAACAGCAAACATATAAAATATGCAAGAGCTAGATTTGATAACGCGTAACGTAGTTATTGAAACCACGTGAAGCATATACACATACTACACCACATTGTATGAGAATGCAAGAGTAAAATTAGATTTTAAATAATTTGTATTTATGGTATACTTAGGAAAATAGAAAGACAGGGAGTATGTAAAATGGATTTGAATATTGGTGAAATTGTAAAGCTAAAGAAACCGCATCCCTGTGGAAGCAGTGAATGGGAAATACTCAGGGTGGGCATGGATTTTCGCTTAAAATGCGTGGGTTGTGGTCATCAAATTATGATTCCCAGAAAACAAGTAGAGAAAAATGTGAAACAGGTTCGTAAACCGGACAAGGCATAACGTCATCTTTAATGGGAACACATGGAAAGGATTTTTATGGACTATATTTTAATTGACCTCGATGGAACCATCACCAACCCGAAGGAGGGTATAACAAAATCGGTACAGTATGCTCTTAAAGCAATGGGAATATTGGTGGAAGACCTTAATTCTCTAACGAAGCATATAGGGCCACCCTTAAAAAGTGGCTTTATGGAATACTATAATTTTACGGACGAAGAGGCAGAGCAAGCAGTTATAAAATACCGGGAATATTATATGGAAACAGGTATTATGGAAAATGTACCTTATGTTGGTATAGAGCAGCTTCTTTCCAAATGGAAGCAGGATGGCAAGACAATCATTGTAGCAACCTCCAAGCCGGAACCGTTGGCTGTTCAGATATTAGAGCATTTTCATCTCAAGCCTTATTTTGACGATATTTGTGGTGCTACCTTTGATGATCAGCGCTCTGAAAAGGAGCAAGTCATCCGCTATGCGATTGAGAAAAACAAGATATCGGATCTGTCTCAGATTGTTATGGTAGGCGATCGTAAATACGATATACTAGGAGCAAAAGGGGTCGGTATAGTTTCTGTCGGTGTGTTATACGGCTTCGGTGACAGAGCAGAGCTGGAGGCAGCAGGAGCGGATGAGATTGCTGAAGATACAGAGGATTTATATGAGATAGTGAGACATTTATAAAACCCAAGATAAGCAAAAGAGGGAATATTACAATAAACGTAGCATCCTGCACAGAATGTGCGGGAAGTCACCATTGTCCAGTGGAACGGATTCTATATTAATAAGCTGGGCCCATATAATGAAAGGGGTATCGAATGAAGCTGTATGACATTACGCAGGAGCTCTTTGGAGGAAATGTATACCCAGGAGATCCGCCTCCGGTTTATGATAGAGTGCTTAAGATGGCCGAAGGGGCGATTTGTAACGTAACCAATATTAAACTGGGTGTTCACAATGCTACTCATATGGATGCACCCTACCATTTCTACGATGAGGGAAAAACCATTGACCAGCTGGACCTGCACCGTTGCATTGGTCCCTGTACGGTGGCAAGCTTTGAGAATCTAAGTATGGATGAGATTAAGAACGTTTTTAAGACCTGCAAGGATAGACTTTTGGTGAAAGGAAATACCGTCATAACACTGGAGATTGCCAAGCTGTTAAATGAAAATGGAATAGTATTGGTAGGTGTGGAAGGACAAAGTGTAGGTCCTGAGGATTCTCCGATAGAGGTTCATCTGGAACTACTCGGAAAAGAGGTTATCTTATTAGAGGGGATTGTGCTAAGTGATGTTCCAGAGGGAGAGTATTTTCTTATGGCAGCTCCTCTGAAGCTTGGGGGGTGCGATGGGGCACCCTGTAGGGCAGTGCTTATGTCCAATGATGAAGGAGAAGCTTGTATTTCGTAATCAGAAAATGTATACTTGAATTGGTAATATATATCGTTGTTTAATCATGTTTTTATTAATGCTTTGTGTGTAAATAAGATAGATATTTTGAGGGTTTACAAAAGAGAAGGGTATAACACATAAGAAAACGATTGGGGTGTAATAATGGAGGCTGTAAGAATTAGAACGGATCAAGCAGTAGCAGGAATGGTGGTTGCTTCGGATGTTTATACGCCGAATAATCAGCTGCTCATTACCAAAGGCACAACACTTGATGAGCGTATCATAACGAGAGTTAGATTCTATAATATCTATGGTCTATTGATTTATAAAGGCAAACAAGAGCAGATAGATCATACAGAGGATTCCTACATCGATACGCTACGTAATACCACAGAGTTTAAGAAATTTAATCGTACGTATGTAGAGACGGTTGGGAACGTTGAGAAAAGCTTTCATAAAGTTTTATCCGAAGGTACTGACGAGATGGACATTGATGGACTTCTGGCCGATACAGATCGGATTATAAAGGAAGGTAGAAATGGAGCCCATGTCTTTGAAATGCTTAATGGTATTCGTGATTATGATGATTTAACCTATGTTCATTCCCTGAATGTTTCCTTAATCTGCAGAATCTTCGCAGGCTGGCTTAAGCTATCAGAGGAAGATTCTAGGATATTAACCTTGGCCGGACTTCTTCATGATATAGGGAAAATGCTTATTCCCAGAGAGGTTCTTACAAAGACGGAGAAGCTTTCGAAATCAGAATTTGAGACGATCAAACAGCATGCCCTTTTAGGATATCAGGCTATTAAGGATTATCCGATTGATATTCGAGTGAAACATGCGACCCTGATGCATCATGAACGTTGTGATGGTTCCGGCTATCCCCATGGATTTAAAGCGGTCCAGATCGAAGATTTCTCTAAAATTGTCGCAATTGCGGATGTTTATGATGCCATGACCTCCAATCGTCAATACCGTAAGGCGATTTGTCCGTTTGATGTAATTGAAAACTTAGAACGGGATGGTTTCTTAAAATACGATCCTGGCTATCTAATGGTATTTTTAGAACGGATTGTTCAATCCTATCTTCATAATATCATCCGATTGAATGATGGAAGAGAGGGAGAGGTTGTAATGATCAATAAGCTTTCCTTGTCAAGGCCCGTGATTCGGATTGGTAGTGATTTCGTGGATCTATCCAAGGAGCAGAGGCTTTCGATAGAGTCAATCGTTTAGATCGAAGGCGGGATTAGAGATTAATAATGAAACATATACATATAACGCTTGGGACAACATTAGAGAGATTAAAAAATAGATTGTACAAGTAGCATATAGAGCAGGGTTCCACCACCGATACTCAGCAAGGTATTGTTTTTCCATAGGTGAAGAATAACGATGGCTATTATGCTGACTAGCTCGGGTATTCCATGAGAACCGCCAAGAATAGTTACATTTTTAAGGCAGTAAACAACTAGGATACCAATCATTGTATAAGGAAGAATATTTGCTAGATATGTAATATATTGTGGTATTTCCTTCTTATCCGGAAACAGAAGAAAAGGAAGGGCTCTTGTTAACAAGGTACCCAAGGCAACGAGACCGAAGAAGAGTAAATATTGTCCGGTTGTAAATTCCATCAGATATTTCTCCTTTCTAAGGGCCGTTTTAGTAAAGTAACTGTAATAAGAACAAATAACAGGGAGGGAACCATGAAATCCTCAGCTCCGAATACGAATCGGCAAAGAAGTGAGCCAGACAAACCGATTAGAGCAGGAAGATGGTTATTAGTTGACCTCCATTGATTTATTAGAATAACAACGAATAGAGCGGTTAGAACAAAATCTATTCCAGTTGTATTAATTTGTATCATGCTTCCGAGAATTCCACCGAGAAGGGAGCCTGATATCCAATAAAGATGGTCAAATAAAGAGATATAGAAGTAGAATAAGCCTTTATCAATTCCCTGGGGAGGTTCGGCAGAGCATACTAGGGAAAAGGTTTCATCGGTAAGAGAGAAAATTAAATAAGGTTTTTGTTTTCCAATACCCCGATATTTGCCTAACATGGAGATTCCATAAAATAAATGCCGAGCATTTACCATAAGGGTGATAAGAAAGGCGCCGATGGGATCAAACCCTCCAGCCAATAAGGTAACGGTTACGAATTGCATGGACCCAGCATAGATAAAAACACTTGATAGGAGGGTCCATATAAGAGGGATATCCTTACTATTCATCAGAATGCCATAAGCAGCCCCGAGCACCAGGTAGCCAGTTAATACTGGGAGGGTGTGCGGAAAGGCTGCTTTTAAGGTGGATTTGTGTCTGTTCTTCATAAAAACTCCTTTATTACTATGTACATGAAATAAATATCAGTAAGAGAAAAGTAATCATTATATACCGAGGTTATAGATCCTCTGACCGATTCTTAATCTCAATTGTTCCTAGATGAATTGGGCTAAAATCCGGACTGTCAGTACAGAGGAAACCGGAAAACTCCTCTACGATTGGCTTAAAGTATTCCTTTACCGTAGACAGGTCCTGCTCGTTGATATTTACCCCAAAGATGGTTTGAATACCACGATTCTTGACGAATGCAGCATCAGAAGGATTACTAAAATCAACCTCTATGGGCTCTATGTCCACCGAATTTAAACTGGGTAATTCAAGTTCAATAACATTCATTGCCTCCCAGTGTTCAAGCCTTATACCCTTGTTATTCGTTAGTAATGAGGCAATATCCTTCGCAGTAATTGCCATGGGACTCATATAAAGCAGCTCGAGATACTTCTTGTTGGGTTTTTCCATCTGTTTCTTATTGTGATTCTTTTTCGCCATGGGGTATTCCTTTCTTTATGTATAATTTATACAGACTATTATAGATAGGTTTATCGTTTTACTAATATTGGTTGAGCTTTATTATAGTACATGGGTTATAAATATGCAAACGATTTAGGTATCAGGAGGGAAAGAAAGATCATGAACAAAAGAATCTGTTTATGATCTTTTTTGGTACACCCGCTTAGGATAAGCAAGCTTCTCCTGTATGCGCCTACGTACTATATATCATTAGACGTTCATTACGTGATAGAATCTTTTTGTTCTAGGATGGAACTTTTGAGAACTCCATCCAGAAAGGTACTGGGGAATTGGGTGCCGCATTGATTACATTCGATAAAAGTACGGTTATCCTTCTGTTCCCGTTTGTCATATAAAAAGGATTGAAATACATCAAAATTATTTAGACCAGGGGCATCTTTGTCAATGACATAGGAATAGACATAGCTAGCTTCGTATCGTAACGTTAGATTCGTGCATTTGCATATAGGACAAGAATATTTTCCGTGATCCATGCTGTCTGGTTCACCTCCACTAAGAATGTTTTACTGTAAGAGTATTTATAAAAGAAAGCAAGATAAGCCTGTAATTTTAGCTTCTTGCTTTCATAGTAA
>CAYMLE010000060.1:0-1720 GCA_964391115.1 uncultured Herbinix sp.
ATCTATAAAACAATAATTCCAAGAAATGTTCGATTAGCAGAAGCACCTAGTCATGGTTTACCTATTAATCTATATGACCCGAAATCTGCAGGGGCGGATGGATATCGACAGTTAGCGGAGGAAGTTATAGAGAAAGATGGTACAAAAGTAAGTAAGCAGATAGAAGTAGTAAATAAGAAAAAGAAAAAACGAAATAAGAGAATATAATAAAAGGAGGAATGGTAATGTCTACAAAGCGTAAAGGATTAGGAAGAGGATTAGACATTATGATACCGGAGCAGATAAAAGAGAATGAGCCAGAAAACAAAGATGTTTCACGTGAAACATTAGTACATATTAGTGAGATAGAGCCCAATAAATCTCAGCCAAGAAAAAGGTTCGATGAAGATGCACTTCAGGAGTTGGCTGACTCAATTAAGCAGTATGGTATTATTCAACCTTTAATTGTTCAAAAGCAGGACAAGTATTATGAAATCATTGCTGGTGAGCGAAGATGGAGAGCGGCTAGAATAGCAGGATTGAAAGAATTGCCTGTAATTATAAAGGATTATACCCAACAAGAAATAGTTGAGATTGCATTAATTGAAAATATACAGCGTGAAGATCTAAATCCCATTGAAGAAGCATTGGCATATCAGCGATTAATTCAAGAATTTAACTTAAAGCAAGATGAATTGGCAGATCGTGTATCTAAAAGTAGAGTTACAGTAACAAATTCTATGCGGCTATTAAAGTTAGATGAGAGAGTACAACAGATGTTAATTGATGAGATGCTGAGTAGCGGCCATGCTAGAACACTGTTACCGATCGAAGATAAAGAAAAACAATATATTATTGCATGTAAAGTTTTTGACGAGAAGCTTAGTGTACGGGAAACAGAAAAATTGATAAAGCATATACTCACTGAAAAGGTGCCAAAAGAAGTTGCTGCTACAGACGAAAGGGATTATATATATCGAGACCTGGAGGATAAGATACGAAATATTATTGGAACTAAGGTTACTATCCAAAAGAAGCAGAAGAATAGAGGAAAAATTGAAATAGAATACTATTCGGATGAAGAGCTAGAACGCATTATCGAGCTGTTTGAAACAATGGCATAATACATCCTAGCAAAGCACATCATAATAAAGTACAAATGCGTAAGGCGGAGGAACAGAAATGAATTTTTATGATTATATTGCAGATTACACAGGGAGTATAATATTAGGACTTGGAATAGCAAGTATACTCTTTTTTATCCTTATAATAATTCTTCTTGCAAAACAACATAAGCTAAATAAAAAATATAAAAAATTTATGTCAGGGTCAGACGCTAGCCAGCTAGAAGAGCTGATCCTTAGACGGTTTTCAGAAATTGATGGTTTAAAAGTAGAAGTAAAACAGAATCAATCAGAGATCGGAAACATTAAGGATAATCTAGTAACAACTTATCAAAAAATAGGTATAGTTAAATATGACGCTTTTAAAGAAATGGGTGGAAAACTAAGCTTTGTATTAGCCCTTTTAGATAGAAATAACAATGGTATTTTACTAAATTCGGTTCACAGTAGCCGAGAAGGCTGTTATAGTTATCTGAAAGAAATTATCAAAGGTGAATCATTTCTTGAACTATCGGAAGATGAAAAATCAGCATTGAAACAGGCAATTAATAGTACAAATTATATGGAATAAGAAGTATATGATAATATAGAGTAGATAAAATAAATAAACAAATAAA
>CAYMLE010000060.1:1820-7124 GCA_964391115.1 uncultured Herbinix sp.
AAACTTATGAAAGAAATTATTTCTTTTTCTTAGAAGGAACATTATCTTTACCATAGTATGCAATCAGGTATAGATTTTCAAGCTCGCTAACCAATGGAAGTCTGGGATTCGCTGTAGTACATTGGTCACCAAATGCGAGATCTGCAAGCTCATGTGCTTTTGCAAGGAAGTCCTTTTCATTTATGCCATAATCCTGTAAGGTAGCTGGAATTTGAAGGTATTGATTTAAATCTTCAACTTCTTTTGCTAACATTTCAACAGCATCCTGTTTGCTCTTTGGGTTTCTTCCAAGTCGTTTCATCAAGTCATAAATCTTGTCGCTTACGATATAACTTTCATATTTTGGCCAAGAAGTAAACTTGGTAGGGCATTCAACACCATTGTAACGTATTATATGAGGAAGAAGAATAGCATTGGCACAACCATGTGGAATGTGGAACTCGCCACCGAGTTTATGAGCCATGGAGTGATTAATTCCTAAAAAGGCATTTGTAAAAGCCATTCCAGCTATAGTTGATGCGTTGTGCATTTTTTCTCTTGCAAGTGGGTTGGCAGCACCTTTATCATAAGAATCCTTAAGATAATTGAATACCATGTCAATTGCGTGAATAGCAAGGGCATCTGTATAGTCGGAGGCAAGTATAGAGATATATGCCTCAATGGCGTGAGTTAAAACATCCATTCCGGTCCAAGCTGTGGATTTCTTCGGAACGCTCATTACAAAATCAGGATCAATGATGGCTACATCTGGTGTTAGTTCATAGTCAGCGAGAGGGTATTTCTTATTCTCAACTTTATCTGAAATAACTGCGAAGGAGGTTACTTCTGAACCGGTACCTGAGGTAGTAGGTATCGCAACAAATTGGGCTTTCTTTCCAAGTAAGGGGAACTTGTAAGTCCTCTTGCGGATATCTAAGAATTTCAAGGACATGTTCTTAAAATCTGCTTCTGGATGTTCAAAGAATAACCACATACCTTTGGCAGCATCGATTGCTGAGCCTCCACCCAAAGCGATAATAACGTCAGGGTTAAACTTATTCATAGCATCCACGCCCTTGTTAATCGTATCTAAGCTAGGATCGGGTTCAACCTGATCAAATATTTCACAATGTACATAATCGGATCGTTTTCTTAATTGATATAATACCTTATTAACATAACCGAGCTCAGTCATAGAGGGGTCCGTAACGATAAATGCTTTTGTAATACCGGGCATCTTTGCTAAGTATGAAGTAGAGCCAGATTCAAAATAAATCTTGTTAGGGACTTTAAACCACTGCATATTAACTCTCCTCTTTGCTACTCTCTTATAGTTTACTAGGTCAACGGCAGAAACGTTATGAGTAGTAGAATTACCACCATAGGAGCCACAACCAAGAGTAAGGGAAGGCATATTAGTGTTATATAAATCACCAATAGCACCGTGGGTAGAAGGAGAATTTACAATAATTCTACCGGTTCTCATACGGGAAGAGAACTCATTAATTATCTTATTATCTGTAGAGTGAATTACGCTGGAATGGCCTAATCCTCCAATTTCAATCATTTTCTCACATAACTGGAAGGCTTTATCGGTGGTATCTGCTTTTATTACAGCTAATACAGGAGATAGCTTTTCTTTGGATAATGGATAAGCATCGCCAACACCTTCAATTTCGGTACATAATACTTTTGTACTCTCAGGAATCGTAATACCAGCAAGAGCTGCGATATGAGCAGGAGACTGTCCGACAATCTTAGGATTAACATTCCCTGTCTCAGGGTTGATAACAACAGCTTCAACCTGCTTAATCTCTTCCTTTTTAGCAAAATAGCAGCCAGCCTTCTTCATTAATTCAACAACTTCTTGATATACTGGAGCTTCAATAATAGCAGCCTGCTCAGAAGCGCAGATCATACCATTATCAAAGGACTTAGATAAAACAAGATCGTTAACAGCACGTTTTAAATTAGCTGTTTTATCTATAAAGCAGGGTACATTACCAGGGCCAACGCCAAGTGCAGGTTTTCCTGCTGAATAAGCCTGTTTTACCATTCCAGAACCACCGGTCGCTAGTATCATGGAAACCTGAGGATGATTCATAAGCTCTCTTGTCGCATCGATAGAAGGGAACTCGATCCACTGAATGCAATTTTCAGGAGCTCCAGCCTTAAGGGCTGCCTCATATAAGGTCTTTGCGGCTTCTACAGAACACTTTTGTGCACTGGGGTGAAATCCAAAGATTATAGGATTTCGAGTCTTTATACAGGTTATGCATTTAAACATTGTTGTTGAAGTTGGATTTGTTACAGGGGTAACACCGGCTACCACACCGACCGGTTCAGCAATAATCATATAATCCTCTTCGTCGTTATCCTCTATAATACCAACTGTTTTCTGATATTTGATGGAATGCCATACATATTCGGTAGCAAAAATATTTTTTGTAATCTTATCTTCGTATATTCCTCTGCCTGTTTCCTCTACCGCTAGCTTTGCTAATTCCTGCTGCTTTTTGAGGCCGGCTAATGCCATTTCATGAACTATATTATCAATGGTTTCTTGATCTTGATTTAAAAATCCGTTTAAAGCATCAAGTGCGTTTTTAACTAAAGTATCTACATGGTCTTTCGGTGTAGGCTGATTATTTATTTTCATATGCTTTCTCCTTCATTGTTAAATTATTAACACTAGGTTCTGAATTAAATATATCATGAACACTTTTGTTTGTCAAAGGATATCGTTAAATAAATAACAATAAAAAAATTGTGAACTTTATAAATAATTTGTTAGATATGTACAAAAATCATACTGATATGTTACAATAGCAACAAGTAGACAAAATGATGTCTAGAATGAAAATGATTTATAGAATGAAAATATGGTCCGATACAAAAGAAAGGGAACAAAATGAGGATTATTTCTATTGATTCCGTAAAAGGCAATGAACTATTAGCTAGGGATATTGTTAATGGCAATAATTCGATATTAATGTCTGTAGGAACTGTGATAAAAAAAGAATATGTGGACCGCCTTAAGGATCTTGATATCGAATTTATTTATGTTGAGGATGAGATCGGCGAGGGGATTGACCTTACGGATAGTTTAGAACTACAGATTAAGGAGCAATGTCAGGAGACTGTCCGCAGCATATTACTGAAATATTCCTATCACGATGCAACTGAGTTAGAAGAAATAAAATATATTGCTGATGAAATTATCTATGATGTATTGAGACAACCTGAGGTTATATATAATTTGTCTAGTATACGGAATAAAAGTGAAAGTACATATTCTCATTCCTTAAATGTATGCGCATTATCCGTTATACTTGCCGTTAAACTAAAAATCGGTAAATCAAAACTACGTGATATTGCTATAGGCTGTTTATTGCATGATATTGGGTTCACTTATATAGGTATTGATTTCAATGAGATTAACTTGGAAAATTGTACAGAAAAAGAGAAGAAAGAAATAAAAAAGCATATTATATATGGTTATACTGCGGTAGAGAAGATGGATTGGCTTTCATCTACCTCCAAGGATATAATTCTTAGTCACCACGAGCGAATGGATGGGTCCGGTTATCCATTTCGTCTAGAAGGAAATAGAATTAAAATCGGAAGTAAGATTGCTGCAGTATGCGATGAGTTTGACAGTCTGGTATATGGAAACATGGTTACTAAAATGAAGGTTCATGATGCTATAGATTATATCGTAAGTCAGGCTAGTATTAAGTTTGATTTTGATGTAGTGAATACCTTTGTGGCATCGGTGGCGGCCTATCCAACGGGTACTCTGGTAATAACAAATGAGAAGGAAATAGGAATTGTGTTAAGACAGAATCCGAAATGCCCTACCCGTCCAGTAATCCGTATTATTAAAAACGAAGCAGGAAAAAAACTGCAAGGATGGATTGAAAAGGATCTAACAAAAGAACTAACTCTTTTTATTAGAGATACGATAATGGATTAATAAAGCTATAGTGAAATACAGAATATAAATAATAGGAAGGTTATAGATCTAGAAATTGTGGATAACCCTCCTATTTTTTCGCCCTGGTGTGGAAAGAATATACGATAGAAGGAACCGTGCAGGGACTTGCGTATTAAAGAAATATATGATATAAATAATTAGCACATGAATCAATAAAATAAGAGTAAAATTAATAGTAGATAGATATTTATTGGATAGAATAGGCAGGTGATAATATGCATAGTTATCTTAGAGCAATTGGATTTAGTAACATAAATAATCGTACGGATTTAA
This sequence comes from uncultured Herbinix sp., assembly GCA_964391115.1. Taxonomy (GTDB): domain Bacteria; phylum Bacillota; class Clostridia; order Lachnospirales; family Lachnospiraceae; genus Mobilitalea. Next base: position 6,070 of record CAYMLE010000060.1, read on the forward strand.
ATCAGTTGTCTCAAACAATTTTAGCGGAGACAAATCATATAAAAAAAACCAGGTCCGAAGGTGGGCAAGAATTAGCAGAAGCCTCTATGGAATTTGGAGAGGGTCTAGGAATTACACTACGAGGAGAATATGATAGTGATGGTGTATTTCATATGGAACATTATTATCCCTACCTCAAGGGAAATGGAATTAGTATCAGAGAAGAAGTAGGAATTAATAAACGGGTAGATACAGATGCATATACTGGTATGTGTGATGATTATCGCCTGGGTGTATCCTTGATTTTTTATCTTCAGAATGTAATTGAGTTTCTAGAGAAAAAGAATCAGAATATGCCAATGAATACAGCCTTTCCGGTTACCTTATCGGCTTTATCACTGGAGGGAAGAACTCTTCTTCCGATTGAGAAGGATGAGGTTCAGGTGAAAAACCTTTCAGCTGAAACAAAGCATAGAAACAATTTAATTGCGGAAGCTAAGAAGGGAAATCAGGATGCAATCGATAGTTTGACCATAGATGATATTGATACCTATGCTTTAGTCTCTCGCAGGGCTAAAAAAGAGGATATATACTCGATAGTTGATACCTGTTTTATACCCTTTGGTTCTGAATCAGATAATTATAGTATTATTGGAACGATACAGGAATGCAATTTGATTCAGAATGAGTATACCAAAGAGGAAATATACGACATGCTTCTAACCTGTAATGATATAAACTTTCGTTTATGTATCAATAAACAAGATCTGCTTGGTGAACCGATTACAGGCCGTAGGTTTAAGGGAAACATATGGATGCAGGGAAAAGTAGGTTTCTCAGAAAATTAGGAATAATACTAAAGTGTATCCTTTAAATTAAATATTTAATATTATATAGAAAGGGTGAAGCGAATAATCGTATCATATGGTGGGATTATTCGCTTCTCCAATGATAATATAATTATAGAAATAACAGTATAGATACAGAAAAATTATAAGGAATGATATATTGACTTCCCTAGGGAGAAATAGTAGAATAAATATGTTGTCTTTGTGCCTGTAGCTCAGCAGGATAGA
>CAYMLE010000060.1:7134-15096 GCA_964391115.1 uncultured Herbinix sp.
GCCTCCTAAGCGGAAGGTCGTGGGTTCGAATCCCGCCAGGCACGTTTTTAATATGAAAGAAAAGGCTTTTCCTACAATACAATGAACGTAACGTTCTGTCTTGTGGGAAAAGCCTTTTTTGTGTGATTAAAAGCATAGAAAGGTTAATAATAAGAATAATAACTATGTAAATCATGGTTGTAAATTTACTTAGATTTTACGAAAACCATACACAAACATGATTTCTATGTAAAAATAGACGTGGTATTGTAGTAGCATGATAAATAAAATTAACTTGTGAAGGAGAGTTTATATGAATAAAAAAATCAGGAGAATTATTGCAATTTTAGTAAGTAGTTTATTATTCTCAATAATACTTAGTGCGTGCTCCAGTAATGGTAATGATGATAAAGCAGATCAGGGAACGAATACAGGAGAAACTAATACATCTAAAAATCTTAGTGGTACTTTAACTTTAGCCGGTTCCACCTCTATGGAAAAGCTAGCCAATGTAGCAGCGGAAGCGTTTATGGATAAATACTCCAAGGTAACAGTAACAGCAGAATTCATTGGATCCAGTGCAGGTGTTGAGCAAGTAATTACAGGAACTGTTGATATAGGTAATGCCTCTAGAAACTTAAAGGACAGTGAGATTGCGAATGGTGCAATAGAAAATATCGTTGCACTCGATGGAATCGCTATTATACTTGACAAGACCAATTCAGTAACAGACTTAACGAAGGATCAGTTATATTCAATCTATACTGGTGCAATAAAAAATTGGAGTGAAGTTGGTGGAGACGACAAGCCGGTCGTAGTAGTCGGGAGAGAAGCAGGATCTGGTACCAGAGGTGCATTTGAAGAAATCCTTGGTGTTGAAGATATAAGTCTATACTCCAATGAGATCAATAGTACTGGCGGTGTTATGGCAAAGGTAGCTACTACACCTGGTGCAATTGGTTATGTATCCTTAGACGTTATAGATGATACGGTTCATACAGTAAGATTGGATGGTATTGATCCAACCGTTGAAAATATAAAGAGCGGTGATTATTTCCTAAGTCGTCCTTTCGTAATGTCTACCAAGGGTGAGATTAGTGAACAAAGTGAAATTGTGCAAGCCTTCTTCGAGTTCATGTCTTCCGAGGAAGGAAAGCAGAAGATTCAGGAGATTGGTTTAATCACCGTAGACTAGTCGATAGAATCTATCAAAACAAGTGTTACGTAGGAAGAGGCAAGACAAATTGCTTACTTCCTACATTTATTCATCAAAATGTTGAGGAGTGTAGGTTGAATGTTTTTTTACACAGCAATACTTGTGCTGACGCCCAAATTCGTAGTGTCTCAGCAGAATGGAGATTTATATGAGTGATAAGCATTATTCAATTATCGGAAGTTATAAAACAAAAAATACCGTTGAGAGAGTTGCAGAAATAATTTTTACTTCCTTTGCCTTTTTTGCTATTCTTGCTGTATTTTCAATATCTTTATATATGGTTATTAGTGGAACACCAGCGATTAAAGAGGTGGGCTTAAAGGAAATTATATTCGGAACAGTCTGGAAACCCAATGCTGCCGAGCCTCAATATGGTATATTGTTTGTAATTCTTACGTCTTTGGTGGGAACCTTTCTTGCTATTTTGATTGGTGTTCCAATTGGTGTATTAACAGCGGTATTCCTGGCGGAAACGGCACCTAAGAAGCTAGTAGCAATAGTAAAGCCTGCAGTTGAGCTATTGGCCGGTATTCCATCCGTTATATATGGTTTATTAGGAATTCTGATCCTAAACCCCTTTATGTATAAAATAGAGATGGCGATATTTAAGGATTCACCTACGCATCAGTTTACCGGAGGCTCCAATCTATTATCTGCTGTATTGGTTCTGGCGGTCATGATATTGCCCACAGTTATCAATGTCAGTGAATCAGCCTTAAGGGCTGTTCCAGCTCATTTTAAACAGGCTTCCTTGGCCTTAGGGGCTACTCATATCCAAACCATCTTCAAGGTGATTATACCCTCAGCAAAGTCCGGTATAGTAACAGCGATCGTTCTTGGTGTCGGTCGTGCAATAGGTGAAGCTATGGCCATCAGTTTAGTGGCTGGAAATAGCACAAATATTCCACTTCCTTTTAATTCTGTTCGTTTTTTGACGACGGCAGTGGTTAGCGAAATGTCCTATGCAACGGATACGCATAAGAGAGTATTATTTACAATTGGTCTGATATTATTTATCTTTATAATGATAATTAATCTTGTGCTTAATAGAGTAGTGAAGGGGGGAAGTAAAAATGCCGATCGGAGATAGCATTTACAATAAAAACTCCCGCCCCTTGGATAAGTTGCTTTATGGAATTATATATTTGTGTGCTTCTGTTTCAATTATATTATTGACTTGCATTGTTGGTTACGTCTTTTATCGTGGAGCGGCATCCATCAATTGGGCCTTTTTAACCACGGTGACCAGCGCTTTAAAAGGAACAACTGGTATCGCAGGTAATATCGTAAATACTCTTTATATTATTGTTATTACCCTGATCATAGCGGTACCTTTCGGAGTGGGAACAGCCATATACTTAAATGAATATGCAAAGCCAGGAAAACTAGTGAATTTAATCGAATTTACTACAGAAACATTATCTGGTATTCCTTCTGTCATATTTGGATTATTCGGATTTGTATTCTTTGGGATTACCTTGAAATTAGGATATTCAATACTTACGGGATCACTTACTCTTGTCCTAATTGTTCTTCCTTTGATTACTAGAAATACACAGGAGGCATTAAAAACGGTTCCAAACAGTTATCGAAGTGGCGCCTTAGGTATAGGTGCGACAAAATGGTATATGATTCGAACAATATTACTACCCAATGCTATGTCCGGAATTATCACTGGTATTATATTATCCATCGGACGTATCGTAGGAGAATCGGCAGCCTTAATATTTACAGCAGGAAGTGGGTATCTACTTCCAAAGCTTGGGGAGTATGGTGAGGGTTTGGTTGAGAAGATAACACAGCCAGGGGGAACTCTTACAATACAATTATATTTGAGCATGGAGAAAGCTCAGTATGATATCGCCTTTGGTATCGCATTTGTATTATTAGTAATTGTTCTGGGTATCAACTTTTTAACCAAATACCTATCCCGGAAACTCAGCATAAACAAATAATGGAGGATACAATGTTAAAGGATAAAATTATAACAAAAGATTTGAATCTGCATTATGGGACAAATCATGCCCTAAAAGATGTAAACATGAATATAAAAGAAAAAGCAATAACCGCATTTATTGGGCCCTCCGGATGTGGCAAATCCACCTTTTTAAAGACCCTAAACCGCATGAATGATTTAGTTCCAGGAGTGGTTATTGATGGACTGGTTACACTGGATGGAGAGGATATATATGATCCCAGGGTGGATACCACATTACTACGGAAAAAGATAGGTATGGTATTTCAGCAGCCCAATCCGTTTCCAATGTCCATATATGATAATGTTGCCTATGGACCTAGAATCCATGGCATTAAATCAAAATCTAAATTGGATGAAATCGTTGAGCAAAGCTTAAAGGGAGCCGCTTTATTTGATGAGGTAAAGGATAATCTAAAGAAATCGGCCCTAAGTTTATCGGGTGGACAGCAGCAAAGACTATGTATTGCCAGAGCTCTTGCGGTTGAGCCGGAGGTAATTCTAATGGATGAACCGACCTCGGCCCTTGACCCAATTTCAACCTTAAAGATTGAAGATTTAATGTCTGAGTTAAAGGATAAATACACGGTTGCCATTGTAACCCATAACATGCAACAAGCGGCTCGTATATCAGATCATACTGCTTTTTTCCTTGTAGGTGAGGTAGTTGAGTTCGATCTGACAGATACTTTGTTTACAAGACCAAAGGATAAGAGAACAGAGGATTATATAACAGGAAGGTTTGGTTGATATTTGACAAGGATAACCTGAATTCATATAATGAAAGAAAAGGAGAAAATATGACAGCCAGATTAAGTTTTGAGCATGAGCTCCAGTTATTAAAAGATAATTTACGTGAAATGGGTCAAATGATAGAAACCGCGATTGAAAAAACCCTAGTGGCGTTTGAAAAACAGGATGAGAATATTGCGAGAGAGATCATTCAGGGAGACCGTAATATAAATGATATAGAAAAAACCATAGAATCTAGGTGTTTATCCCTGATATTGAAACAACAACCGGTTGCGAAAGACTTAAGAATTGTAACAACAGCGTTGAAGGTCGTTACAGATATGGAGAGAATCGGAGACCATGCGGCAGATATTGCAGAATTAATTCTCCGTGAGAAGAGAGATCATATCTATACTCTGGTTAAACCTATCCCGGAGATGGGAAGAGTAGCGAAACAGATGGTTCATGATGCCGTGCATGCATTTACTGCCATTAACGTTGAGGAAGCTAAATTAATCATGAAACAAGATGATGTGGTAGACGAATTATTCGATCAGGTAAAACGTGAAGTTGCGAATCTTCTTCGCACAACAACGGAGCATGTAGATCAGTGTGTTGACATCCTAATGATTGCGAAATACTTTGAACGAATTGGTGATCATGCGGTTAATATATGTGAATGGACAGAGTTCCATGAGACGGGATCAATGAATAATGTTCGGATACTGTAATCATAGCCTATATATATTAGCTAGGCGATTGTCCTTAGGACTGAGGAGAAAGTGTATATGGATAAAATATATGTTGTTGAAGATGATGAAAGCATCAGAGAACTGATAAAGGTGGCATTGGAGGGTTTTGGGTACCGAATACTAGCATTTGAAGCTGCAGAACCTGCATTGGCTGAGATGATGACGGAAAAACCAGATTTGGCTGTTTTTGATATCATGCTTCCTGGTATGGATGGCTTACAGGCTATTCGGAAAATTCGTCAAGATTCTTCCTTAAAGAATATTCCTATTATTTGTCTTACAGCCAAGGATAAGGAACTAGATAAGGTGGCAGGTCTTGATGTTGGAGCGGATGATTACATCACAAAACCCTTTGGCGTATTAGAATTAGCAGCTAGAATCCGATCCTTACTGCGAAGATCAAATCAGGATGATGACAACGAAACATTGATACAAAATCTATCGATTAATCTGGCTACAAGGGAAGTAAGGGTTGAGGACCGTTTGGTAGACTTAACTTTTAAGGAATTTGAATTACTTAATTATCTGGTTGAGAACAGCTCCAGAGTTGTTACAAGAGACGAGCTACTTAACCGAATATGGGGATTTAATTACGATGGAGAAACTCGAACCTTGGATATTCATATCAGAACCTTACGTCAGAAGCTTGGTAAAGTCGGTGAAGATTGTATCAAGACGACCCGCAGTGTGGGGTATCGGTTCGTGAAGAAGAGGGAGTAACGTGAAGCGGGCAATATTTCATAAATTTATAATTATATTATCTCTGGCGCTTATCATAAGCGGCAGTATTTTTAGTATAACCATAAGCGAGATAATTCTCGATAAAACCAGGGAGAACATGTTAGATCTGCTTAAAGTGGTAGATTATAACTTGGATTATGAGAGAGATCTAAAATCGCAGCTAGATTATCTTAAGGAGATGGTTGCGAACAAAGACTCACGTTTTACTGTAATTGATCTAGAGGGTAAAGTCATCTCAGATAGCGATTTACTCTCCGTTAATTCCATCGAAAACCATGCTGGCCGAGAGGAAGTCATCATGGCAATAGAAAAGGGTGTAGGTGATTCTAGGAGAAAGTCCGACACGCTTCAGATCTCCTTACTCTATGTTTCCTATCAATCTGAAAACAATCCATATATTCTACGATTGGCAGTACCATACTCCGGAATATTAGCTTATTCAGAATTATTATTACCTGCAATACTGATCAGTATTGGAATCTCTTTGATCGTTTCTCTTCTTCTCGCAAACGGATTTTCAAGGACAATTACGAAACCCTTATCTGAAATATCATCAGAACTTCTTAAACTTAAGGTGGAAAGCCCAGAATTAGAGTTTAAGAATTATCGTTACGATGAGATTAACCTGATTGCTGATACCACCAAACAGATGGTAGAAGCGGTACAGGAATCGAAAAAACAGATTGAGTTTGAGAAAATGATTCGGCAGGAGTTTTTCTCTAACGCCTCTCATGAATTAAAAACACCAATTACTTCTGTGCGAGGATATGCAGAACTATTGGAAAATGATATGGCCGTGGATGGTTCGATGAAAAAGGAGTTTCTCTACCGCATTAAAAAAGAAACAGAAAATATGACGAACTTAATTAATGATATATTAATGATATCCCGTTTAGAAACCAAAGAGGTAGAGGTTACCTTAGAAGAGGTAAGGCTATTTCCTTTGGTTAAGGAAGTATGTGAGTCTCTGGAGCCTCTGGCGCAGGAATGTCAGGTTAAAATTATTATGAACTGCCGTCCATTGTCCATCAATGCAAATTCGAGACAGATAAGAGAACTTCTAAATAATTTGATAACGAATGCTGTAAAATACAATAAACCGGAGGGTAAGGTCTATGTTACAGTAACAGCGGAAGGTAAGGATCTGGTTATCATCGTCGAAGATACAGGAGTTGGTATCCCTGATGAATCAAAACATCGAGTATTTGAGCGCTTTTACCGAGTTGATAAGGGTAGAAGCAAGAAAATGGGGGGAACCGGATTAGGCCTTTCTATTGTGAAGCATGTAGTGAACTATAATAATGGGACGATCAAGCTAAAAAGTAAGGTCGGAGAGGGTTCTAAATTTACTGTAAGACTTCCTATGGATAAGAAGCAAGAAGGTTAACAATTTTATAACAGGTTTGGATGAAATATCAAGCGTCCTTCTTGTGGGTTTTGACCAATTTATTTCGTTTATAGTTAACTTTATGTCTAAATTTGACGATATAAGATAATATGATCATTTTGGAAGGGCTGGCAGCTTTTATGAAAAAGAAACTTAATGTTATATTTTTTGGCATCTGCCTTATGGCATCCATTTTACTGGAAGGCTATTGCTTTATTGTTTTGGATGGGGAGCCTGTGAGTACGATAGGGATTGGTATTATTGTACTTATAATGAGCTATTTACTTCTGGATTCGATAAGAGAACAAATAATCCTAGGCAGTCGAAATGCTCGTGTTATATTGGAACAAATCTATTATGAGGATAGTGAGAAATGGAATGAAAGGTGCATGGAGGTTATTAATCTTCAAAAAGCAACCTATACTGCGACTAAGAAAAACACGGTCATGTTAGAGGATAAGCTTGATCGAATCATCACAGCTCAGGAGCAGTTGAATCAGGAGACGCTGTCTACTCTTCAATACATAGCTAATTTACAGGAAAAGTTCCTGGAAGGGCAGAAAAATGCGCTGAATATTGAAGTGAACTACAATAATAAAAACACGAAACTCTTGCTCGAGACATTTCAGGAGGAGATTCGTAGGTTAGACAACAAGGATCAGCTCGCGGTATTAATTAACCTCTTTGAACAAAAGCAGGTTGAGGGTCTTAAGACTCGAGATAAGAGAACCGAGGATACGATTGAAACAGAGGAAATGAATGATTTCGAGGATGCGATTGAAACAAAGGAAATGATTGAAGCTGAGAAAACGAAGGATTCTGAGGAGTTTATAAAAACAGGGGATCCTATAGTAACTGAGGATACTGTAGAAACCGAGGAGAACGTGTTGGTTGAGATACCCAAGCTTTATGAAGACCCTAATAAAGCATTAACCGCAGATGAGATAGCTGCCTTATTTTCAACCTATGGTAAATAAATAATGAAAAGCCTGTATACGTAAAGTCAAAACGGATTAAATCGAATTGACAAGTCGTATACAGGCTTTATTTTACCTTGATAATGGATATAGATCATCATAATGGATATAAATCATCATAATGGATATAAATCACCATAATGAATACAAATCACCATAATGAATACAAATCACCATAATGAATACAAATCACCATAATGAAT
>CAYMLE010000061.1:0-10676 GCA_964391115.1 uncultured Herbinix sp.
AACACAAATATTTATGCATTATAAATCCTCTCTCATTCATTTATATATTACGCTTATTAAACTTAATAACCTCATATCCTCATTATAAAAATGCATTTTATTACTATGTCACTAAACTTGATTTTACCGTTACCTATTCCTGTGTTTATATCTCATATCTTTTACATGAATAAAAATCTCTTATTATATATATCGACTTTTTTGTCATTATATTTAGTAATTACATATTGTAAAAACTGTAAACACTTCCTTCATCCCATGCTACATTCCGTAAGTATTGGACGATATCACAGAAATAATTTCTTGAGATAATCCATATCCATCATCTTGTCATCAACATAATAATCAGCATTGGGTTTGCCAAAATGTAGTTCATGGTAGCGAAGCCCCCACTCTTTCATTTGCCCCCTAGTGGTTTCTTCCCAATCGAGCCCCGTGACATATCCCCGAGCCGTGAGCAAAACAATGCGATTCCCCATATCGTAGAGTTGATTAATCACTCGGATCATGTCCTCATTCGGCCTTGCCATAGCATAATTGTTTTGAGGCTGTATCTTTGCAATTACTCCATCGATATCGAAGACAAATTGCTTGCCTCCTTGAGAAATAGAGAGATATGCTTCTGCCCTCTTATATTCTTCTTCAGTATCTATATCGTAGTTCTTCTCCATTGGATACCCATATATGCAAGCACCAGACATTGAATAACCATCTAGAATTACCTTCCCTCGCACTACATCAATACAAGCATTTTGATAATAAACAGTAGGTAAACTCTGTCTTGGCATGTTATAGCATTCTGGTATATCCTTCATGAGTGGAGACAAACCTCCCCGCTCATCCATATGCCACATCTTATAAGGTATCTCTGTTGCTGGTGCAATGGAACGAACAGAATCAACTTCTGGATTCTCTATCAGAATCTCTATCATTTTGTCAATATCAGAAACATTCCGGATGGGGTAGGTAGGCCTTAATTGAACTACGATATCCGGAACAACCCCTTCACTTTTCTTCAAATAGCTAAGGCAATGATGGAACACCTCGATGTCTAGTGCAGAATCAGTGGCATATTCTTCTGGACGAAGAAAGGGCACCTCTGCCCCATACTCTTCTCCAATCTTAGCATACTTAGGTGAATCCGTGCTAAGTATGATGCGATTAATATATTTTGATTCTTTTCCATGATCAATGGAATAAGCTAGCATGGGCTTTCCAGCAAGATCACGGATATTCTTATGCGGCACAGATTTTGATCCACTCCTGGCCGGTATTATGGCAATTACATTCATCGGTTTTCCTCCAATAAGGATAGTTGCTCCTGAAGCATCGGCTTTATCCGCTCCACAGATTCCTCAATAGCTTTATAAATAACCTTAGCTTGCTCATAGGTCTTTCGCTTATTTTGTCTTTCATCCTCAGAATAGATAAAAAGCTCAGATAATTGATCTGAAGTGGCTTTGGCTATATCCCAGTCTACAAGATTATAAACAGGCTTTTCTTCCATCATAACATTATAATCGCCAAGCATCTTATTCTTTTGTATACTAGAGGTTGTCTCCTGTAAAGATCGTTCGTATTTGTCGATCAGATTTCGACAGATATCCCAAGCATCGATAGCGTTTTTTTGGATATCACTTAAATCTTCAATATCCTGATTGATGAGCTCAATTATTTTCTCTCGCTCCTCCTGCCCAATCGCAGGTTCTAGTTCATTTACTATCTTATCACAATCAACTACTGTTGAACAATGTTGACGAATCACTTCCCGTAAAGTCATTATCTTTGTTCCATGAATCTTCGCTCCACCCTCTGTGGCATCGATAATCTCATCGCCTTTAAAAAGCTCTACCGCATCCTCAAACCAGCGGATATATACATACCAATCGTATCTTGTTTTAACGAGTTCCCCATTGACTCCTTCAACCATTTCAATCTGGGCAGCCCCATTGGTATGGTCAACCGCAATACCACCGGCATGGGTATTATCACCAAGATAAGCAAGATCCTGACCTACTAGGATGATCCTCTTAAAGCCCAAAGTTTCACAGATTGAGAATGCACCCGTAGCAACCGAACCTCCCGATCTTAAGGTCCCGATTCTTTTCCCTAGTCGCTTCATTAATTCCTGCGAATATCCCTCAAGGTTATAGAATATAATCTTCTTTGTATTGGCCTCTAAATTCTCTGGCCTAGAATCTACCCGTCCGAAGATCGGAATATCCTTACACCTGTTATCCTTTAGATGTTTCAAAGATTTCTTAGGATCTAAAGTAACTATAAAATCTGGTATAATATCTCGGGCTAAAAGGAATTTCATCGCTGAGTCAACTGCAAAGATGACTGCTCGTCCCTTCGCTTTTTTCAACTCCTCAATATTATTATCTAGGGAGGGTCCCGCAGACACTATGATTGCAGGACAATCCGTAGGGAATTTACCAATTAGGTCCGTTACAAGATTATTGTTATATAATAATTTTAAATTCCGAATGGTATTATCAACCAAACGGCTGCTAATAATAACATCCGTATTTTTATTGACAATCGTTCTGTCATTATTATCCCTGATTGTCTTGTAGAACCGTGTTGCTCCTTCAGGAAATATTTTTATATAATGAGGGTGAGTGCATACAATCTGAGTTTTTAGATTAAACCAAGCCACATTATTATTCAGACGATTACCCATCTCTATATCGTTAATACCTTCTACCGTAAGAGATACATTGGAGCCCTCCAGAATATCACTGATATCATAATGCTCCAACACATAAAAGAAAATTTCAGCACAGGGTTCATAGATCAACAGAACTCCCTGACCATCTAGCCTTCTAAGCATTTCTCTGGCAAATACCCCATTTCCCATCCCAAACATGGAAGCTATAATTCCCAGGTCTCGCATCTCAAATTGCTCTCCCCACCGCTCGGCTTCATGGATTGGTGAATAGAGACTATTTAACCGATAGCCGATGGAGGATTTCCTTATATTTAATGCCGTTTCCCCATCAAGAGTAGAAATCATCTCAATATCATCCAGCTCATTTAATTGTTTCCCATCGAATAAAGCGGAGTGTTCCTGCATTTTCTTAAATAAAAATGGTTTGTATATTTCAATTTGTTTTATATTTTTTTCATAAGTTGTCATAGATCCTCCCTATATCATATGATAAAAGAATCGTGAGCAAAGCGAATACCATATCTTATGCCCAAGGACAATATATGGTATTCGTTTCGATCACGAATTCCGTTCACTTTATTAATTCCAATAATTCTCCGCCGATTTCATAGACCAGGATATCCGCTAGGAGCACCTCGTCTTTGGCTTCCATGGCTTCCATTGCTGCTGTCAAACCGTTTAGTAATCTTTGTGTGTCATACTCCAGATGTTGTTCCTGCACCAAGATATATAACTGGTCAACTATATTCACAATCTGGCCCAGAGTATTATTAAGGTACTCATATCCCTTATCCGGTTTCTGCTGATACAAGTAATCTGATATTATCTCCAACTCACCGATTACTTTCTCTATCTGCTCTATTAACATATACACTCCGTTCCATATCATTTATTATATAAAGCACTCTATCGGTTTCTTATCATACAAAAATTGGGGACGACCATAAGGCCGCCCCCACATTTCTTTCGATATTACATAATTACTATAATTATATTAATTACTGTAATAATGAGAGTACACCCTGTGTAGACTGATTAGCCTGAGCCAACATGGACTGAGCTGCCTGCTGAAGAATGCTGCTCTTAGAGTACTGAACCATCTCTTTCGCCATATCAACGTCACGAATACGGGACTCAGCTGCCTGTAAGTTCTCAGCTGTGTTATCAGCGTTAGCAATCGTATGCTCTAATCTGTTCTGCAGAGCACCAAGCTTGGATCTCTGAGAGGATACAGACTTGATTGCAGCATCTAAAACTGAAAGCTGTTTGGTAGCTACAGTATAAGTAGATACATTGTTTGCAACGGAACTGATGCTAAGAGCAGATGCTCTCATATCTTTGATCGTAAATGCGATGTTTTGACCATTATTAGCACCAACCTGAAGGTTCTTGCCTTTGAAACCACCGCTAAGTAATGTAATGGTGTTGAACTCAGTCTGCTTAGCAATACGGCTAACTTCGCAAGTCAAAGCTGAAAGCTCTTCCTTGATCGCGGTACGGTCAGCTGATACGTTTGTATCATTAGCTGCCTGAACAGTTAATTCTCTCATTCTCTGAAGAATGGAATGTGTCTCATTTAAAGCACCTTCTGCTGTCTGGATTAAGGAAATACCATCCTGTGCATTAGCTGAAGCCTGGCTTAAACCTCTGATCTGGCCTCTCATCTTCTCTGAGATGGAAAGACCTGCTGCATCATCACCTGCACGGTTAATCTTATAACCAGAAGATAACTTCTCAGTAGATTTTGCTAAATGTCCAGATGTAACACCAAGTTGTCTATTCGTATTCGCTGCTAACATATTGTGTTGTACTATCATAATAAATTCCTCCTTGAATTGTTGGTAGCATCCTTGCTACTCGTTTTATAGTAAATAATATCTCCCATAGCCTCCGGCCGTACGCTCCATTGATTATGGCAAGATTTTTATTACTTGTATATTATATCGGTAGACCCAAGTAAAAACTTTATACATAAAAACAAATATTTTATTTCTTTTTGTCGAGAAAATGAGCTTCGTCCTGAGGAAGATTAATTACACTCTTATAATATTTGCTTGCGGTCTGGCTGCTAAGCTTAAAATTCTTAATTTCCTTTTTACCACCTGCGAAAAATAATTGAAATTTTCCCTTATTGCGTAGCTCCATAGCCTGCAGAGTGGAACTTTTCTCAGTTATGGAAAGAATGAGCTCCTGAAGAATCAAAATCTGATCCTTATACTGATTCTTATTTCCCTGAAGTTCAGCCTGAACATGTTGATACACCTTCTCAAACCCGGTATCCAGTTGATTAAGACCATTTATTAGGGCTTCCTTCTCGGTAATAGTGCCCTCAAGCCTATCTCTATCAGAATCATTGGAGGAAACAATCTCCTCCTGTTCCTTGGTTAAGCTAATCAATTGATCCAAAAGGTTAATTTTCTTTCTCAGAGTATCCGTTAAGATGTTGATGTATGTCTTTTTCTCCACAGTTACCTCTTTCTACTAGATTACTAATTCCATCTAGGGTATTAGTAATCCAACTCAATACCATCATTCTAAATATGCATTTACTCATATTCATTAATTGATGCTTATTTAATCCTCATTTAGTAAACTCATTTATTAATACTCTTTTATTAATTATTGTTTACTAACACTCATTAAATACACATGCTGATCTTAGTATCTAACAATCATAAAACTTACCTTGTAAGAACCATAACCTCTTTCCAAGTATCTCTCATTCCTCTGAGGTGCTCGAGCACCTCTTCAAGAATTGCTTTATCCTTACGAATATTAGCACTTACCATTCTATCGTACAGATAATCATATACCTTGTCGAATTCTTCCGCAACCGGATACTTAAAATCAAGAGTAGCCCTTAGGTATGTAATAATTTTCTCAACCTTAATGATATTGAGATTTGCTTTACTTATGTTCTTCTCTTCAACCGCTAAGACCGCTATATTGCAGAATTTGATCGCGCCATCGTATAGCATCAAAGTAAGTTCCGCGGGATTTGCAGTATTAATTTTATTGTTTCTATATTGAAGAGCTGCGTTTGCATTCATGTCAAATCCTCCATTGTTGTTTTACTACCTCTGACCGTTATTGTTCATACCCATCATTCCAGCCAGGGCATTGCTTTGGGATTGTAGCTTAGCCATAGCGGATTCCATCGCAGTGAATTGTTTATAATACTTATTCTCCAAATCTAGCAATTTATCTTCCTGTAGCTTAACCTGTTTATCATACTGACGTTGTTGTTCAATCATGGTCTTATCATTATAGAAGTTGAGAGCACTCCGCACATTGGGTATTGACTTCATCTTATCATACATGGAATCGTATAAGCCCTTGGTGATATCGGACAATACGGTTATCACTGTATTTGGGTCCTGCTCCAGTGCCTTCATTAGCTTATCATCTTCTGCAGCAAATTCCGGATCGTCTGCATTCCCGTAAATATGTAACAGCCCTTTTTCTGTATAATCCGAAGAGGTTTGTATTCCGAAGTTGGATAAGGAGTACTTCTTACCATTCACCTCAACCGAACTCATCATACTTGTCTTCATAGTATCCAATAAGGTACCAAGAGTGCTGTCCCTTCGAAGAACGGAATCCTTAATCTTAGTTTCCCATTTATCGATCTGATCCTCTGTCATGGCCTCTCTTTCATCATCGGAAAGCGGATCATACTCCCTAGCTGAGGGGGCATAAAAGAGGGTATTCATTTCTTTAAGAATCTCATTATAAGAGGTAACAAACTTCTTCACCATGTCATAGGCTGCTTTGGTGTCCTTTGTGACATTTAAGTTTATCGTCTGACCTGGATCCTCAGCCTTAAGCGATATATTTAGGCCATTAACCGATATCTCATTGGAGGAACCGGAGATTATTGCATTGTTGTATATTATCTCGCTGTCCGATGCTTCAACTACGGTTGAAACCACGGGAGCACCAGCATCTGCGCCCAAAGCATCTAGCCCTAGTTTATTCAATAAGGCATTGGCATCACTTGAATCTGCATTCGTTGCAGTAATCTGAAAACTATTCGCCACACCGCTTTTGGTCGAACTAATAAATAATCTTCCCTGGCCACTATCAAAACTAGCATTTAATCCAGCTTTTTTGGCAGTATCCACAAAATCTTGTATCGTGGTATCTGCTCCGACTGTAAGGGTTCTCGTTTTATCGGCTGAACCAATTTCTAATACTGTTCCTTCCGTAATACCCAATTCTGCTAAGTTTGTTTTTGCAGAAGTTACTTTTTGATTATCAACTCCCTGTGTGATAACTCCACCGGTAACAAACTGCGATTTAGCCAATTTATTAATAGTAAGAGTATGGGTACCCTCTGGCGCCGTAGTCGATGCCGTTACAGTAGCCATATTTTCATTTGTGGTGGTCGCCTTCTTCGTCTGATAATTACCTTGAAGTCTCATCTTACTCAAATCATCGGTGTATAATTTGTATAGCTTTGCATTCAATTCCTTCCACTTGTCCTGTTTCCAGGTCAGTAGTGTTTTTTTATCATCAACTCTTTTATTTTTTAATTTCTGTGCATCTATCAGCTGTTTTACTATTGTATCCGTATCCATGCCAGAGATTAGTCCAGACAATCGAATTGCCATAATATTACCTCCTTTGTAGCTTAAGCATAGTCCTTAATTATCGTTTCTCATCAATTAGAAGGCCTGCTAGTTCCCACATCTTCTCGATCATTTCAAGAGCCTCCTCGGGGGGGATTTCTCTTATGACCTCTTCCGTATCCCGATCCAGTACTTTGATGGAAACTCGGTTTGTTACCTCGTGATATGAAAATTCACATCGCGTTCTGAATTGTTTCATTCTACTATTAACCTGAGAAATTGCACTCTTAACATGCTGTTCCGTGACATTGGGATCCCTTTGTCCCTGGTTCTGTTCCTGTCCTGTCTTTTGATCCCCAGATGTTTTAGCCACTGGAGCCTTCGTAACATTTCTATTAACCGCTCCTATATCTTGAATATTGGTTTCGTTCATTCGAATATCTGATTTCGGAATCGGATTGGTTGATCCCCGATATAATGAACCTTTGATAGCATCAAATGCCATAATCTAACACCTCCATGTGCTTCTTTACCTTATTCCCGACTATTTCTATGCCGCTCTAGCCATCCTTGACTGTTTCATACGCAAGCATATATTCCTATAACATATATCGGTTAACTTTTCAAAAAGTTTATACCTGAACATAAATTCGGAGCAAAAACAGGACAAAAAAGGAAAAAATTTAACGAGCAAGCTTTTTCCTTTATTACCCATCACATTATACAATAACTCAACTTTTATATAGTCATTCCGGATTACTATCTATCTATTACTAAAATAACTTCTTTAACACCTCGTCCGTAACAGTAGATTCTGCTGCCTGTTTATTCGATTCCTGTATCTGTAGGTAAAGCTCCTTACGATACACCGGCACTGATTTGGGTGCGGATATACCTAGCTTTATCTGATCACCCTTTATCTCAAGAATTGTAAGTTCAATATCATTTCCTATTATGATTGATTCATTGACTTTTCTAGATAAAGCTAACATTATGCGTCCCCCTTTGCTGCCTTTTTCGCCTTTAGCATATCATAAAAGCGGTACCTGATTTCATAATTCGAGTTTTCTACGATAATCTGGCAACCTCTTCTGGTATCTGCATTCATGATAAAGGGAGCCTTCATATTCGCGGTCATCATAGTAATATCTGAGGGTACTGTAAGAGAAACTAAAACTACGATATTTTCATCATTTAGCTTTCCAAGAGATTGTAGCAGTTCATCCTCTACCTCTGGGTTATAATCCTCCATCAGAAGAAATGGATTAATTACCGGAATTGCCAGAGCCGGCTCCTCCAAGCTTTGTAGCCAAGAGATATCCGATCGTTCAACCCCCTCATTATCATACAAAATAGTGTAGTCCTTATAATTCTCAAAACCCAGAATTCCATGTTCAAAATGAATGATTTTGCTCTCATCCAGATCAACTTCACCAAAATGCTTCGTTTTTACTAACATCTACTTTCTCCATCCCTTCTATAAGGTGATTTTACCATTTTTATTTTAAATCCTCGTTATGTTTATCCAGTCATTTAATTTGCTATTCAATTCTATATGTCTATCCATTCTGTTCTTTATGTTTACCAAGCAAGTTCTTTATGTTCCCATTTAATAGTAACAGTCTACGAAAAATATATTGTATATATCTCAAACTATATCTTATTATACATAACTGATATATCTATTAAACGTAGGTTGAAATACTATAAATGCCTCATATGCGTTTTATCCTATAAGAAATCCAACAACGAATTCTGAACTATCTTAGATGCCGCTGTAAGGGAAGCATTATAGATTGTCTGAGCGGAATTAAACTTAATGATAGTATCCACCAAATCAGCATCCTCATTCTTCGATAGCAGATCTTGAAAATCCACCTTCTGGCTGGATAGTCGGTTTTCCGTCAATTCCAGTCGGACATAACGGCTACCGAGATCTGCAAGTGCTACATTAACTCGATTCTGCTCCTCATTCGACACCGTAATACCCCGAGCAAAGTTTTTCTGCATAACATCTTTCTTAAGCTCCAGCTCATTGCCCAGCTGATCTAGGATGGTCTCATATGTCTTCCTATCACTCTCGGATAAATCCTTATTCTGAAGTCTCTTCTCTACCTCGGTAATCTTATTCTCAGTCTCAATAACATCATTTACGCTATCTAGTATATCATCAATATTTCTGCCAATTCTATGGGTAATGGAGTCTGCACCCTCGGTGTTGATGGTCAGCTTCTGATTATAGTTAACCTCATATTGTATCTGTTGCTCCGTTTTAGTAAAGGTGATTGGATCCTGTTCCGGCTTTTTGGTATCCGTCATAACACAATTAAAATAATGCTCCGGCTTTAGATCTCCTTTGGAGAAAGAGGATTTTGAATAGTTCACTCGAATGTCTTCCGCAGTTCTAAATTCCTCATAGGCATCCTCACCCATTATGAGTTCTCCTGTCTCCGGGAGGAAATGAATCTCGTCCGCTTTTGGTGTATATGCCTTAGGATCCAAGGAAGATATCGTAACGATGCTCTGGAAAGGCTCCTGCTCCACCCATTCCTTGCCGTCACTGGTTTTCGTATAAGCAATTCCGGAAATGCTCGTATCCGCTAGTTGATCATAGGATAGTTGAATCCGGTAGGTATTCACGAGACTTGGAGCATCTGCAAAATCCTTGGCAGGACCGTCCACCTCATTCCAGGTATAGCTTCCGGTTACTTTCGATCCAACCTGTATCTCCTGCCCAGAAAAACTCTCCGTTATATCATAATCCAGATTCTTCGTATCCACATCAAATAGCAGAGGGCTATCTGTTTTATAGCCGGTGAATACATATCTGCCAGCATAATTAGTATTCCCTTCCTGATAGATCTGATCCTTCATCTGATTCAGATTCTGAACAATAGCAGATCGGTCCGTAGCAGTCAGGGTATCGGAACTGCCCTGTACACAATAGGTGTTAATCTGTTTCAGAATACCATTTACCGTATCAAGAGCACTCTCAGTGACATCCATCCAGGACATTGCATCCGGTATATTCTTCTCATAATACTGCTTCAACTCTGCTAGATTGGTCCGAAGCTTTAATGCTCGAACCGCAACGATGGGGTCATCTGACGGTCTCTGAATCTTCTTACCACTTGAGTATTGCTGCTCCAAGGAAGTCATGTTGTATTTATTCTTGTTGATGTTGCTCATCATATTGTTGGTCATCATCTTATTCGTAATTCTCATATCAACCCTCCATTCACTAGGCTTAAAAATTGCACGCTTTTCGCCCTATTAACTATCTATCCTTTGATCTAGTTTGTGCCGAGGATTTCGCAGGCACAAACTACGAATGGCTTTGCACGTCCTTCGCCCTATTAACTATCTATCCTTTGATCTAGTTTGTGCCGAGGATTTCGCAGGCACAAACTACGAATGGCTTTGCACGTCCT
>CAYMLE010000061.1:10776-14619 GCA_964391115.1 uncultured Herbinix sp.
CTATCTTCCCTTCGAATTAGTTTGTGCCGAGGATTTCGCAGGCACAAACTACGAATGGCTTTGCACGTCCTTCGCAAAGACTATACGCCCATATAATTAATCAGCTTATCATATATTTCATCCATAACCGATATTACCTTGGCCGAGAGATTATATGCATTCTGAAATCGTACCAAATTCATAGCTTCTTCATCCATATCCACACCGGAGACCGACAATCTCTGATTCGTAATCGCTGCCAGTATATTCTCCTGGTTTTTGGCTAGGTTACTGGCCTTCATAGAATCGATTCCAATCTCCGCCACCAGAGTCTGAATAAAGCTGCTAGGAGCTCCTTGCTTGAATAACTCTTTGTTGTATTTTAAAGCAATGAGAGAATCGATTACATCATTGTTTTCCGCTCCGATTACGATATCTGTTGCTACAGCCAATCGCTTTGGATCCTTTAGCAATTCATCACTGATGGTGAAGTTGGAAGCCGTCATAAAATAATAAGAGCCGTAAAGAGGCCGATCCTCAGGAATATCTTCATAATATCCACCGGTTTGGGAGTTAAATGAGTTAAAATCATAATAGGCATGATCCTCCGAATCCTCCAATGGACCGTAGACATAATCTCTACCATTGATTTTATCCGTTGCATTGAAGAAATCAATACCGGAATCTCCATTCACGTCCTTACCTGTTCGGTGTATCTCATTAAATGCCTTGGAGAAGGTTCGAATGAACATATTCATTTGATCCATATAGTGAGGTATGCCTTTATAATTAATGCTTTCCCCTACGGAGGCTTTGATGTCCATAGCATCCGCTGTCATAGGTTCCTCTAGCTCAAAGGTATAAACAAATTTACCGGTATCGCTGTCCTTAGTCACCTCAAAGCCCGTATAGATATACTCCCGATTGCCAACCGTTAATTTCCCGTTCTCTGGGATATTCAGTTTCTCTACCTCATTAATGGTAGTATCGGTCATAACTAGATGACTGTCGCCGGCGCTTCCATATACATTGCCAGATAGGTTATGCAGATTATTACCATCCCGAACCTCAAACAAGGATTGTAAAGCTCCTCCTAAAGTGGGACTATTCGTATTAAAGGTTTGTCCATTCTGCCATACAATATCATATAAGCCGTCGACATCATTCTGATTCTGCCTTACCTCCCTGGGTACCGCCTTTAATGTATTATAATTACCGGTGTCAACCAGTGTTGCATTATCGATTTTTACTATATAGCTAGTTACGCCATTTCCTGCTTCTCCCACGGATTTCTCAGTAACCGAAACACGCGCCACTTCAGACAGCTCATCCACTAAAAGAGCCCTCTGGTCCCTAAGATCATTGGCTGTTCCACCGTTTACCTCCAGGGTGTTAATCTGTTTTGTTAAGGCCGCAATCTGCTGGGCAGTGGAATTGATCTGGTCCACTCGATTACGGATTTCAAAATTACAATCCTTTTGAATGCTCTTCATATTTTCAGATAAAGAATTAAAAAATTCGGTCAGAGTCTTACCAAAGTTAACCATTTGAGTCCTTACATTTAGACTAGATGGGTTTTTGGATAATTCCTGAAGGCTGTCATACATGGAATTAAAGGTTGTTGTATAACCATCCACGCTAACCTCATTAAAATAATTCTCAATCTCCGTCATATAATGAGTTTTACTAGTATATTCCCCAGCAATGGTATTATTTGTCCAAAACTTTATATCATAGTATTCGTCTCTTAACTGATTTACACCGGTGATGTCGACACCACTTCCAGCCATACCATAGGTACTATTCATTCGTAGGGCTTTGGCTGCCTGTTGATGCATTACCTGCCTTGTATAACCCTCCGTCTCCGTATTCGCGATATTGTGGGCTGTGGTATCCATAGCCGCCTTATAGGCATACAATCCAGTCTTACCTATATTTAATCCAAAAAATGTGGATGCCATAAAGTCACCTCTCTTTTGTGTTTAATTAAAGATTCATTATAATATGCTCCAGCATCTCACTGACTACATTGACGTACCTAGCTGACGCATTGTATGCATGCTGATATTTGATTAGATTCGTTAGCTCATCATCAGAAGATACTCCAGTAACATTCTGCCTCTGAAACTCTATACTTTCTAACATAGAAGCCTGATTATCGCTGATCGTATGAAATTGTTCACCACGGTTAGCAATCTCTGCGATAAAGGAAGTATAATAATCATAGAAGTTATTCTTTGTCAGGGTGTTCGGTGACAAGGTTGAAAATGGTGCCTGCCATTCGGATAATAGTTTCTGTGCCGTCTCGATATCATAGCTACCCGATCCATCATTCATGGATAAGGGTATCTTGGCATAGTCATGGAGCAGGTTTACATTAACCTCAATCTCACCGAGGGTGAACAAGGAGTAGTTATCCGATGGATCCTCTTGATTGTAGATCCGGGCTGTGATGGATTCATAACCTCCATTACCGTCTTCGATTACGATGTCTGTATAGTCACTGTAACGGTCTACGGACTTTCGGTTAAATAAGGCCTCACCCATCGTTCGGTTCCCGTCCATTCCCACAGGAGCCTTCTCCTCATCCAGTATCCAGGCCTTGGTACCATCGGAAAGTGTAACTTCTTTATTTGGGCTGAGGATATTATTAATGGTTGTGGCGATACCATGAATCAATTGGTCAAACTGTGACTGAACCGTCATAATCACTGAGGAATTGATTCGATTGTTATAATCATTTACCGCTGCCTGATGCAACGCATCTGATTCAAACTTATCCCTTTGAGGAATATCCGTATAATTCGCCTGTTTATATCCTCTCGCTGTTAGTAAGCCCTTCAGTGAGCCGATATCCGTATTGTTATGGGAGGAAGCAGCACGATCCAGATTATAAACCTCTCTGTCGCCATGAGCGGTCCATACCGGCTTTAACATTTGGGAAGTATCATCCATTCTTATCGTGCCCATCTTATATGCCATATCCTCGGTAACAAAGGGTACTCCCTCCAAATTAACCGATACGATATTGTCGATGCTTTCTTTGTATGTAATATTAGCGATCATACCTAACTCGTCTAAAAGCAAGTTCCTTCTATCTCTTAGATCATTCGCCTTTTCTACTCCAGTACTCTCAAACTGTCGTATTTTCAGGTTAAGACTTTTTATATCCTCCCCAATTTCATTTATCCGGTTGACCTGATTAATGATCTGGGTATTCAGATTGATTTGATAATCATTTAGTTGTCTTGAGGTATTCTCTGCCCTCTCCACAAAGGTCACAGCTGTTTCGATTAGAGAAGCTCTTGCCACAATGCTATCTGGTTCCTTAGACAGTTCCTGTAAAGCCATCCAGAATTCCTCTATATTATCTTGGAAAGCAACTCCTTGCAGCTCACCAAATAATCCCTCAACCTCTTCCACCGCTAAGGATTGGGATTCATAAAAAGCCTGTCTACCAATTTCCTGGCGATAGGCTTGATCCAGGAAGGTATCCCGTACCTGCTTCACAGTAGCAAAGTTTGCACCTAACCCCTGCTGCATGGAAGAAATATAGGATTCTCCCCACTTTATATAATTAAAATCGGTTAATACCGCCTGCTGTCTTACATACCCTTTGGTATCTACATTGGCTAGATTATGAGAGGTAACATTTAAAGCAGCCTGGCTAACGTTCAGTCCGGTAACTCCGATATATAAACCACTTAACGAACCCATGAATTCACCTTACCACCTTTTCTCTTACTGCTTCGCATCGAACATCCCTGTTCTAAAAGCCGGTGCCTCATAGGTTGAAGCACCCTTTGTGTAAGTATTATTCCCCGGCGACATCCTTGTGCTCTGAAGAAAATTCATATTGAATTC
>CAYMLE010000062.1:0-14273 GCA_964391115.1 uncultured Herbinix sp.
AAGACTTCATCTTTTAAGGTTGCAATACCGACAGCAATATTAAATAATTGTTTTCTTTATCATGAGCTCTGCTACTGTTACCGTTAAAGCATTGTATTACATCTTTAGATATCAGATACTTATTGCTGTCATATAGACCATATGTGTCCTCTACAATATTGAGGTTATTATTGACAACAACTATTCTTCCCTGAAATATTTCAGCAATCCGACTGACCTCGGCATCTATCTCCGGTACAGATGCTAAAGTTAAGTAACCGGTAGGAAGCATCTGGTTTGACAACATAATTATTTGATTCTGCATCTGATTGAATTTATTGCTGATCGCCTTATCCTTGTAGTTATCTAACAGGATAACAGTGAAAAGATACAAGGGTATAATGCTTACTATAATAAATACGAACAGCATTTGCATCCTCATGCTGTTTAACGGCTTTAGCCTGTTTTTAATTCTGGAAAAAATATCCAACACCCCATTTTGTATGTATATATTTTGGTTCGCTTGGATTGCTTTCAATTTTCTCACGGAGTCTACGGATATGCACATCCACCGTTCTCACATCACCAGGATAATCATAACCCCATACGATGTTTAACAGGTTTTCACGGCTGTATACCTTATTCGGATTAAATATTAAAAGCTCAAGTAGGTCAAATTCCTTAGCGGTTAAGTTAACCTCCTTGTTTCCAATATAAACTCTTCTGTTTTCACTATCTATCTTCATTTCTCCAAAGGATACGGTTTTATTATCTTCGTTAGCCGCATTGTTTTTACTGCTCCGGCGCATAATCGCTTTAATTCTAGCCTTCACTTCAAGAATGTTAAAGGGTTTGGTTATATAATCATCTGCTCCATATTCTAAGCCCAGAATCTTATCCATATCATCGCCCTTTGCCGTTAGCATGATAATAGGCATGGATGAAAACTCCCTAATCTGCTGACATACCTCAAAACCCGTCAGCTTCGGCAACATGACATCTAATAAAACCACATCATATTCCTTAGTCTTAGCAGCCTCCAGCGCTTCTTCACCGTCATAGGCACAATCGACCTCCATACCATCCTGCTCCAGACTGAAGCGGATACCCTTGACTATTAATTTTTCATCATCTACCACAAGTACTCTCTTTGCCATTCCATCACCTCATCATAATTCTTAAATTGAAAGCCTCTTGTTTCTAATTATCTATGTAGGAAGCATTCGGGATAATTAGCTTATCATCTTAGTTCCTTATTCTACTGTAATATAGGCGGAAATCTTACTATACATCCCTTCCTTAATTCCGGGGACATTCATTAGATCTTCCCTAGTTTTGAATTTACCCTTTAGCCGCCGATATTCCAGAATACTATCGGCCTTAGCCTGTCCGATACCCGGTAAAGTCATGAGTGAAGAAGCATTTGCTTCATTAATATTAATCCGCTTTTTCTCCTCACTATCCATTTCTCCGGTTACCTGATCTGATCCACCTGTGATAAAAGATTGGGAATCCAGTTCTTTTACTTCCTCTTCGGTTGGTATATAGATCCGTTGCCCATCCTTGACCTGCACTGCTTGGTTTATATAATCACCGGCAGCCATATCCGTCAATCCGCCTGCCAGCTGAATCAACTCCATAAGCCTAGTTCCATCCTTCACCTGATATACCTTAGGATCATGAACTGCCCCGCAGAGATGGACATAAATATCGTTCTTATCCTCTATAACGGTATGAGAATTACTCGGTTCTGATGGTACCGTATTCTCTGTCGTCTCGGATTCTACCGATGACATGGAACTTCCAGTCCCATCCTTTGTGTTTATAGATTTCTCAAGGTGAGCTGTGCTATCACCCTCTGCCCCGCTATCCTTCGTTGTTTCGGATAGTGTTGTAATTACTGGAGCCTCGTTCTTTGCGCCCTGATAGGTACAACTATAACAAATACCGGCAACTGCCAGTATTATGCAAGTAACTAACGTTATTATATGTCGTCTTTTCATAACCATAGTCCTCATATTACAGCTTAAAATTATTCCGTAGGAATGCATACTACGTTCCACGGGAACGCTTAACTGTTCATTTAAGAAGACTTAAAAAGTACCCTCTATACTTTTATGATGACACGATTCTATTGTACATAAACTAAATTATGATTACAATAGGTATTTCAGCGAAATCCCAATTATTTTCTAAGCATTACTTCCATTTAAATGTAATGATTCCACCGAGAATTAGAACCACTCCTAACAGCTTTCTCCACTCAAAAGGAACCCTATCGCACCCACAGATGCCAAAGAGTTCAATTAGGTAGGCAATAAGCATCTGCGAGGTGATGATTAACATATTTGCCCTAGCCGGCCCCAGATTATCTACACTCTTTATTACCGTATAAGTAATCATAGCACCCAGGACTCCACCCAGAAGCATATATTTATTATCAATTTTAAACAAACCTGTAAAGCTACCCTGTCGTCCGGTCGTGAACCAAGCGCCAAAGCAGACAATCAAAGCAGTCAATTGTACAAAGGTTGCAGTAACCCACATACTGGTCTGCTTCATAACTCCTGTGTTGAAGACTCCCTGAATGCTCATTAATGCACCAGAAATAATTGCGATGATGATACCCCACATAATAATCAAGCCTTTCTATAGCGATATTCTCCCGTTTAACCTAACCCTACATAAAGTTCTATGTTCGGGATTAAGAATAGTCACTGCCATTCTTCCTGTCTTAAGTTTTCCATAAACGGATTTTTCTATACAAGATTATGGGATATCATCGATGAAATTAAATGTTATATTCAAGTAATGTAAATGCTATTAGATACTAGACAATATTCCGTCCAATATTTCGATCATCTCATCCACATGCTTCTCCTCAATGATAAGAGGCGGTAAAAAGCGAATGACCTTCGATCCTGCAGATATTAGTATCAGGCCGGCATCTATAGCCTTTTGAACAATATCCTTAACCGGTATGTTAAACTCCAATCCCAGCATAAGGCCGGTACCCCTTAGTTCTGAAATAAACCCATACTTATCCATTAATCCTGTGAGTTTTTCTGATAAATAGGGAGAAATTGCATTTACATGGTCGATAATTTTTTTGTCTTCAAATAAATCAAATACTTTACTAACCGCCGCAGCGACAAAAGGATTTCCTCCATAGGTAGTTCCATGGTCACCCGGCTCAAAGGCTCCCGCTACCTTCTCAACTGCTGCAAAGGCTCCAACCGGAACACCACAGCCCAGGGCTTTCGCACAGGTAATTATGTCTGGACTAATTCCATACTGTTGGTAAGCAAACATGTGTCCCGTACGACCCATACCACACTGTATTTCATCAAGAATCAGGAGAATGTCCCGTTCATCACAAAGTGTGCGAATTCCTTCAACAAATTCCTGGTCAGCTGGATATATTCCACCCTCCCCTTGAATCAACTCTAGTATAATAGCGCAGGTATTCTCCTTAACTAATGCCTTAACACTTGCAAGATTATTAAACTCTGCATAGACAACCCCGCCGATCAAGGGTTCAAAGGCCTCCCTGTATTTCTGAGTTCCTGTAACACTTAAGGCGCCCATACTACGCCCGTGAAAGGAGTGATTCATGGAGATAATCTCACTGTCTGCTTTCCCATGCTTCTTGTAGTAATACTTACGAGCCAACTTTATGGCTCCCTCTACCGCTTCTGTGCCACTGTTTGTAAAGAACACCCGATCCATCCCAGAAGCCTCTGTCAGCTTCCCGGCTGCTTCAATCGCTGGGACATTATAGTAATAATTGGAGGTGTGCAAAAGCTTATCAATCTGATTCTTAAGTGCATTATTATATTCTTCATTGCCATATCCAAGAGCAAATACTGCTATCCCCGCAGCAAAATCCAAATATTTTTTCCCAGTTATATCGTATAGATAAAGACCTTCACCCCTGTCTAAAACAATCGGATGGCGCCCATAGGTATGCATTAATACTTGTTCTGCTTCATTAAAATATTGATTTAACTCCATCGATATATCCTCCTTTTATTAATCCTTATGTAACTATGTAATAAAGAAGTCCCTAGCTATGCTGATCCAGCAGTCCGGTGACTTCTTTCGTGTTATTATGTTCTCTGATACGATCCGCTCTGATGTTTTGATGTCAACCCTCAGATACTCTCATTCTCAAACAAACTCTCCTGCTTAATGATTGCAGTACCTATCCCTTTGTTCGTAAAGAATTCCAGAAGTAGACAATGCTCCATTCTGCCATCCAGAATATGTACTCTTGATACACCATTTCGTACGGCATCGATGCAATTTTTTATCTTCGGAAGCATTCCACCACCGATGAATCCACTTTCTAATAATTCATCTGCCCTCTCAAGGGTTAATACCGATATCAAACTGTCCTTATCCTTAGGATCTGAATAAACCCCTTCGATATCAGTTAAGAATACCAGCTTCTCTGCACCTATCGCAGTTGCTACAGCACAAGCAGCATCGTCTGCATTAATATTGTAGTTTTGGTAATTATCATCTAACCCAATGGGTGCAATTACTGGTACGAAACCATTGTTTATTAAGGTATCGATTAAGTCGGTATTAACCTCTTTAATATTTCCGACCAATCCTATGTCTTCACCATTGACATATTTCTTTTCAACCTTTAGAGTTGAGCCATCTTTACCACTTATTCCGGTAGCCTTAACACCCAGCTTCTCCAACATCTGCACTAGATTTTTATTAACTTTTCCCAGTACCATCTCTGCCACTTCCATGGTTTGTTCATCCGTCACCCGAAGACCTTCCACAAAGATGGATTCATGGCCAAGATGACCCAGCCATTTGGTTATTTCCTTGCCGCCTCCATGTACAATAATAGGCTGCATGCCCACTAACTTAAGGAGAGCCACATCCTTTATGACATTCGCCTGCAGACTTTCGTTAGACATTGCGCTGCCACCGTATTTTACCACTACTTTTTTATTATTAAATTTTTGTATATACGGCAGAGCCTCAATTAAGGTCTGGGCTTTCAAGAGTATTTGGTCCATGTATTCCATGTTGTTCTTCCTTTCAAGGTTACGATTATAGTTAGGTCTTATATCAAACCAATCAGCCATTTCAATTCCAGTTTTTCCTTACCTGTAGCTAGGAACGATAATCCGCGTTGATCTTTACATAGTCATAGGAGAAATCACAGCCCCAGGCTGTTGCAGAAGCACTACCCATCTTAAGGTCGGCAATGGCTTTAACTTCCTTTGCGGATAGGATATTCGTAGCTAATTCTTCGGAATAATTCGTAGCCATACCATCCTTAACCAGCTGCAAGCTACCCACAAGGCTTTCTATCGTTAGATCTACTTTATCCGGGTCAAAGCTGACACCAGCATAGCCCATAGCACAGAGGATACGGCCCCAGTTAGCATCGTTACCAAATACTGCAGTCTTAACGAGATTAGAGGTAATAATAGATTTACTTATCACTACCGCATCCTCCTCCGTAGCAGCCCCCGCGACTGTAACTTCTAGCAGCTTCGTTGCTCCTTCACCGTCCGCAGCCATCT
Source organism: uncultured Herbinix sp. (assembly GCA_964391115.1). Lineage (GTDB taxonomy): Bacteria > Bacillota > Clostridia > Lachnospirales > Lachnospiraceae > Mobilitalea. The sequence continues at coordinate 5,535 of CAYMLE010000062.1, forward strand.
GCTTTGCCAGGTTTGTTGTTACCATATTTAGAGCAGCACAAAAGCTATAATAATCATCGTTTTTCTCTGTTATCTCCTTATTACCTGCCTGACCATTTGCCAAAAGCAGAAGGGAATCGTTGGTTGAGGTATCCCGATCTACAGAAATCATATTAAAGGTATGTTTTACATCCTCGCTCAATGCTTCCTGCAACAACTCCTTACTAATCGCTAGGTCTGTGGTAACGACACCTAGAAGGGTCGCCATATTAGGATGAATCATCCCAGATCCCTTAGCCATTCCACCGACGATAACCTCCATACCATCAACCACAAAGCTTACCGCACATTGTTTCAAATAGGTATCTGTCGTCATGATAGCTTCTGCAGCCAAGGTTCCTGCTTCCTGAGAATCGGATAACTCCCCAGTAATCGCTTTAATGCCATTCTCAATAACTTCAATCGGTAACTGTTTTCCGATTACTCCAGTAGAAGCTGTATACACTTGATTCACTGGAAGCTGCAGTGCCGATGCAACGGCCTGTGCCATCCGGTAATTGTTTTCTTCTCCTTCGATACCCGTACATGCGTTGGCAACACCACTATTTAGGATAATCGCTTGAATATTTTCACTTTCCTTCGTTAGCTTGATATCCCATTTCACTGGGGCTGCCTTCACTACATTGGTCGTAAAGGTTCCTGCTCCCTTCGCTGGTACAGTAGAATAAACCAATGCAAGATCTTTTCTTTTCTTCTTAATCCCTGCATAAATACCCGATGCCATATATCCCTTTGCGGTTGTTACTCCGCCTTCTATTATATTCATAAACAGCTCCTATCTGCCTATAGGCTTTCCTTGATGTTTTTTATAATTATACATTAAAACTAAACTTTATGCAACAACTAATTTATATTTATTATTTATAGTGTATAATTATTACTTTCACTGAATTTGATTAGGTAATGGTAAATCTCGTTCACTGCAACCTTGTGTGAATACATACGGTTCCGAAACATAAGCTAAGCGGAAATAGCATATCACCATTACCTAACTAAATTAGATTTTAATAGGAAGAGTAACATTAACAATCCTTGTTTAAATCAACACCGAGCTCCCATAATCTTCGATATATATGTGCGATCGGAAGCCCCACGATATTGTTATATTCCCCCTCAATGGAACTTATAAATATGCCAAATCTCCCTTGGATTGCATAGGCACCTGCTTTATCCATAGGCTCACCAGATTCGATATAATCATCAATCTGACCGCTGGTTAGTGGCTGTACGTTTACCCTTGTACTTACTGCGAAGGAAACTGGTATCTCTTCTGCTCCCTTTCTTATAATAATGTATACTCCCGTATAAACCTCATGAACATCACCAGATAATAACTGTAACATTCGAACTGCATCCTTCTTATCCTTTGGTTTCCCAAGGGCTTGTCCATGGCAGAACACCATGGTATCGGCGCCGATTATTATGGTATCCTGATCCGTTTCCAGATTATCTACGATATACTTAACCTTCTTGGATGCCAGGGCTTGTACCATCCTGCTAGGATCCGTTTCCTCCACCTCTTCAATAACATTGGCTGGTTTAATCTCATAGGATATACCCATGATATCCATTATCTCTCTCCGTCTAGGTGACTCCGATGCTAATATTAAACGATACATATCTTTTCCATCCTCTCTATTTCATTTCGTATTGGACTAACGTTTTTACATAATCAAATCTCTAAATACTCCGATTTTATTAAGTATTTTATTTTCGAAACCCAACGATATCATCTTCAATTAAAACCATTATATTACATAATCCTACCTTATAAAAGAGGACATTGATTTTATTTATTTCTTGAATACATATTCATGTGGATTCACCAATGTTAATTTCATCAAACTATGGCATTGAAACTAATAATGCATATTTTTAAAATTAGCTATTGCATATTAATAAGTTTTGTTGTATATTTAATCAAACGATATTAATATTTATATATTGAAGGAGGTTCCTTATGAAAGAAAAAGTAATTCTTGCATATTCCGGTGGTCTTGACACCACTGCTATCATTCCCTGGTTAAAGGAAAATTACGACTACGAAGTTGTCTGTGTCTGTATTGATGTTGGGCAGGGAAACGAACTAGATGGTCTTGAGGAGAGAGCAAAACTATCTGGTGCTACCAAATTATACGTTGAAAACGTTATTGATGAATTTGTTAATGACTATGTCATTCCCTGTGTGAAGGCCGGTGCTGTCTATGAAAATAAGTACCTGCTGGGAACCTCTATGGCAAGGCCTGTAATCGCTAAGAGATTAGTTGAAATTGCGAAAGAAGAAGGCGCTGTTGCTATCTGTCATGGTGCAACTGGTAAAGGAAATGATCAGGTACGCTTTGAGCTTACCATAAAGGCTTTGGCTCCAGAATTAAAGATCATTGCCCCCTGGAGGATTTGGGATCTTTCCTCTCGTGAGGAAGAGATTACCTATTGTGAACAGCATGGTATACATTTACCCTTTTCTGCAGATAACAGCTACTCCCGAGACAGAAATCTTTGGCATATCAGCCATGAAGGTCTTGAATTAGAGGATCCAGCAAATGCACCAAATTATGACCATTTACTGGTTCTTGGTGTTTCTCCCGAGAAGGCTCCTGATGAGGGTAAAACCATTAGCATAACCTTTGAAGAAGGAATCCCTACCGCATTAGATGGACAAAATATGTCTGCAACCAAAATTATTGAAGAATTAAATATTCTTGGCGGTAAGCATGGCATCGGTATCGTGGATATCGTAGAAAATCGTGTTGTCGGTATGAAATCCCGTGGTGTATATGAAACTCCGGGTGGTACGATCCTAATGGAAGCCCATACCCAACTAGAGGAACTTATTCTTGACAGAGCCACTATTTCTGCCAAGAAGGAGGTTAGCAATCGATATGCAGACATTGTATATGAAGGCAAATGGTTCACTCCCTTAAGAGAAGCATACCAGGCATTTATCGATGTTACACAAAAGTATGTGACCGGAGAAGTAAAACTAAAACTTTATAAAGGAAATATTATCAAGCAAGGTACTACCTCTCCTTATTCCTTATACAACGAAAGTATCGCCTCCTTTACCACAGGGGAATTATATAATCATAAGGATGCTGAGGGCTTTATTAATCTTTTTGGTCTCTCCCTTCAGGTACGAGCAATGAAAATGGCCTCCATAAACGACAAATAGCACATACTATATATACAAATCAACATTATTACATGCTATATATACAAATAAATAGTTTTACATATAGGCTGATGTACACGAAATCGTGCATCAGCCTTATATGTATTTCTCCTCTTTTGTGCACTTTATACAAAAATACAAAATAAAGTTATTGCTTATGTAGATATACAATTAATACTATATTTGGTAAAATATATATGTATTTTCTATATCTATTATAAGGAGGAGTTAAGAATGAAATTGAGAAACAAAGTTTTAGCAGGTCTTACTGCAACCGTTTTAGCCTTATCTATGATGATGGGTACAGCAATGGCATCTACCGATGCTCTGCCATACGCCTATTCAGAAGATGCTGGCTCTGCAGCGAACAATGATGTTTGGGTAGTTTTATACGGTGGAAGTGCCGCAACACCTCTAACCGATGATGCCGCCCTTCGTGATTCTGTTACTGCTGTTGATGTTGTTTTCACAGGCAATTGTGATTTTGACGCTCAGATCATAAATAACAGCGAAGCTGGTTGGGGTCCCCAAGATTTCGTTGGACAGACTGTTGATGGCGAAACTGCAATTGAGATGGCACTACCCTCTAAGGATATGGGCTATGTTGAAGTAGTAGTTAATGTCATTAATAAGACAGAAGGCGCTCTTGCAGTTGCAAGATTGGATTTCAAAGATGCCGATGGTAATGTTGTATTATCCCATGGTGCCGCTTCTGAAGCTGCTCCTGCTGAAGTTGTAGAAGACGCTGCTCCTGCAGCAGAAGCTACTGCAGTTCCTAAAACTGGTGTTGCATCCCTAGGACTTATTTTTGGTTTAGGCGCTGCGGTTCTTGGTTCAGGTGCTGTTGTTCTTAAGAAAAAAGAGAAATAATAATAAATATTATATAATGAACAAACTGAAAGGGCTGCCGTACTAAATTGTACGGCGGCCTTTTTAGTTCAATAATCATTTTCCCTCTAGTCAAAATACTAAATATGGTATACAATGCTAATATCAATAACTATTACTAGTATAAAAGTGATAATGGGCGGAGGAAAATGTATGGATATTTTAATCAAAAAGCGCGACGGAAGATACGAGCAGCTTTGCGTAGACAAGACGAAGAAAATGGTTGCTTATGCCTGTGAAGGCTTAGAGGGTTGTGATCCTTTTGAATTAGAGATGGACTCCAACATACAATTCCGTGATGGCATGAGTACGAAGGAGATCCAGAAGATTCTCATTCAGACAGCTATCGAGAAGATGATACAGACCACAAAGGATAGTCAAGGGAATGTGGTTAAAGCAACGAATATCAGTTGGCAATTTGCAGCTGCAAGATTGTTAATGTCGGATTTATATAAAGAAGCAGCCATTAATCGAGGCTATCATCATTTTGGTTATGGTGATTTTCTGTCACTGGTGCAAAAGCTGGTGAAGGAACATTACTATGGTGATTTCCTTCTGAAGGAATATAGTGAGGATCAAATCAAGGAATTAGGTGCTTATATTAAGCAGGAACGTGACCTGATCTTTAACTATGAAGGTCTCAAGTTGCTAGCAGACCGATACCTAATCTGCGGTTTTCATAAAGAAGTATTAGAGCTTCCCCAGGAACGCTTTATGGCAATTGCGATGCACCTGGCTATTGTGGAGGGTGACAAGAAACTGGAATATGCAAAGAAATTCTATGATGTATTAAGTGAGCTCAAAATGACCACGGCTACTCCGACGCTGGCTAGTGCTGGTACACCGTTTCACCAGCTAAGCAGCTGTTTTATCTCTGTAGTCGGTGACAATCTATGGTCTATTTATGATGTGAATCAGAAATTCTCTGCGGTATCTAAGCATGGAGGCGCACTAGGTATCTATATGGGTAAGGTAAGAGCTTTAAACAGTGAAATCCGTGGCTATAAGAATGCCTCCGGTGGTGTAATACCTTGGATTCGTCTTTATAATGATACTGCAGTTGCGGTCGATCAGCTCGGCAGACGAAAAGGAGGAGCCGCTATCACTTTAGATATCTGGCATCAGGATTTATATGAGTTTTTGGACTTAAGAACAAATAACGGGGATGACCGAAGGAAAGCTCACGATATATTCCCGTCACTCAGTATTCCGAATCTTTTTATGGAACGTCTGGAATCAAGACAGGACTGGTCTTTATTTGATCCCTATCAGGTACATAAGGTAATGGGTTATCATCTGGAGGATTTTTATGATGAAGAGGATACGAAGGCATTTACTCAAAGATATATAGAATGCGAAGCGAATGTAGCGATTCCGCGCGTCAGCGTACCAGCCCTTGAGGTGATGAAGAAGATTATGAAGAGCGCCGTTGAGACAGGTACCCCCTTCCTATTCTTTCGCGATACGGTAAACAGAGCAAATCCCAATAAGCATGCAGGGATGATCTATTCTTCGAATTTATGCCATGAGATCGCACAAAATGTCAGTGAGTCTGAATTTGTAGAAGAGATAATTGAGACCGTTGGTAACCATAAGGAGGTTGTTCGAAGATTAAAATCCGGAGATATGGTAACCTGTAATCTTAATTCTATCAATCTGGGACGAGTTACTATAGAAGAGCTTCAAGAGACGATACCACTTCAGATCAGAATGCTTGATAATGTGATCACCCTGAATCAGACACCGGTGGCGGAAGCACGAATTACCAGTGATAAATACCGTGCCATCGGGCTAGGCACCAGCGGGTATCATCATTACCTGGCCAATAATCAGATCGCCTGGGAGAGCGAGGAACATCTTAAGGAAGCGGATCGACTATTCGAGGAGATTGCTTATCATTCAATTAAGGCCTCTATGGAGTTGGCAAAAGAAAAGGGCGCTTATCCGGAATTCATGGACTCGGAATGGCAGACTGGTAGATATTTTGAACGACGAGGTTATACTTCGGAGCGTTGGCTAACACTTAAGGAAGAGGTAATGCAACACGGTGTTCGCAATGGGTATATCATGGCGGTGGCTCCAACAGGAAGTACCTCTAACATCGCAGGAACTACAGCTGGAATTGATCCGATCTTTAAGAAGTTTTTCATTGAAGAGAAAAAGGGAAGCTTTACACCGAAGGCAGCACCTGACTTAAATAGCAAGAACTTCTGGCTTTATAAAGAGGCTCACCATATCGATCAGCTATATAGTATTAAAGCCTGTGGAATTAGACAAAGACACATCGATCAGTCACAGTCCTTCAATCTCTATATCACTCCGGAGGTTAAAGCGAAGGAGATATTGAAGCTCTATGTGGAAGCGTGGAAGAACGGAGTTAAGACAATCTACTATGTGCGTAATCAATCCCTGGAGATGGATGAATGTACTAGCTGTTCCAGCTAAAATTAGCAAAAGCAAGAATTGATATTTGGGCAGAATAAATTATATAATAGTAGTATGAAAAATAATTATTTTGAAGAGGGGTATTTAGGAGGAGAAAAGAATGATTAAGAAGAAGATATTCAATGAACATGGACTTCGTGGAACGGAATCCTTAATTAATGGAAATACGACGAATCTGAGAGAGTGGAACCGTATCAAGTATGACTGGGCCAACATGTTTTACCGTACGATGTTGAATAATTTTTGGATCCCGGAGGAAATCTCTCTCAATGAGGATATCAAGCAATTTCCGCTATTAACCAATGGAGAAAGAAATGCTTTTGATAAGATTATATCCTTTTTGAATTTTCTTGATTCCATCCAAACTGAGAACTTACCTAATCTGTCACGCTATGTGACAGCGCCGGAGGTTTCTTCCTTACTAAATATTCAAGCCTTTCAAGAGGAAATCCATGCCCAGAGCTATTCCTATATATTAGATACGGTGACCAATCCAGTGGATAGGGATAAGATCTATGATGAATGGCGTGAGGACAAGCAGCTGTTGAAGAGAAATCAATACATTGCAAACATCTATCAGAGCTTTAATGAGGATGCCTCTACCTCGAATTTCTTGCGAACGGTTGTAGCAAACTATATCCTCGAAGGTATCTATTTCTATTCAGGCTTCAGCTTTTTCTATACATTGGCTAGACAGGGTAAGATGACAGCAACCAGTACAATTTTTAAGTATATTAACCGTGATGAGATTACTCATCTAGTGCTATTTCAGAATATATTAAAAGAACTAAGGACAGAGAATCCGGAGCTCTTTACACAGGAGCTCATCGATGAGATCCGTGATATGATGAGAACTGGAGTTGAGCATGAGATTGCTTGGGGACAATATGTTACAAATAATGAAATTCTTGGTATAAATAACGAACTCATTGATAAATATATTAAGTACTTGGGTAACCAAAGGCTGAAGGCAATCGGACTTGAGGAGCTATACCCCGAGATTACTGATAATCCCATGGCGTGGATTGAAGGTTTCTCGAACCTCAACAGTACAAAGACCGATTTCTTCGAAGCAAAGGTAACAAATTATACGAAGGCAGCAGCCTTTGACTTTGATGATTTAGATTAATTTAAACACTAAAACTAAAGAAGGCTATAAGCTCATCCCAAAACCTATGGGAGAAGAGCTTATAGCCTTTTTGATAGGTGACACTTATATTCATTCAAGATGTTTATCTCATTTTTGGGTTACTAAATAGCGTGTGATGATAATTTCGATCTTTTGTATAACCTCTTTTATTCCTTCATGTATTTCTGTAGGAATTCCTGCACTCTCATGCGATATCCCTCACGATTCACTAATCCGCTTTGTGCATGCTCCGCACCTGCTACTAGATAAATCCCCTTATTACGCTTCTTACAGTCATACATCCTCTTGGACATATCCGTTGGAACAAAGCAGTCCTGTTTACCATGAATAAATAGAATCGGTTTCTCTGTCTTTCTGACAATCTGTATCGGGGACACTTCACGATACCAAAATCCAGCCCTTAAAAAGGTAATTAAGCTCTCTACCGGAATCAAGAATCGAGGCAGATAGTAAAACTGACGCATCTGATATTTTAAAAGTTCCTTTAAGTCAGAATAACCACAATCCGCTATAACACATTGTACCCGATCATCTACACCAAGATGCATCAGAACCGTTGCCGCCCCCATAGATTCACCATGGGTCACCAGTTTAAGGCTTGGACCATATTCATTATAACACCAGTCAATGACTTTTTTTAAATCAAACTTCTCATAATACCCCATGGAGGTGTAAGCTTTACCACTGAAGCCATGGTTTCTATGATCATATATCAATACCTTATAGCCGAGCTCCAGATAAATCTCTGCATATATCAGACATCCATATTTCGCCCAAGTAAAGCCATGGCATATGATAGCAATCTTCTGACAAGGTGAAGCCGTATTCTCTGAATTATCAGCTGGGTTATTCCTGTCTGAGATATCCCTTTCTTTATCCGGTTCTAGAAGCTCACAGGATAACTCATATCCAAAATCAGAGGCCAGTCTAAATTTTGTTTTTTTGGTCCTTCGATAGGCGTTCTTGTCAAACCGTCCCCTAGCCTCTTCCATCCGGAAAACTTTATCGCTGGAGATCACCTTGGGCTTCAACAGCAAATTGGAGA
>CAYMLE010000063.1:0-5001 GCA_964391115.1 uncultured Herbinix sp.
TCTATGTACCGAAATATATTTATCATCAATTCCTCCCATGCATGAATAGCAACTATACATTTCTATGATAAATATATTTCATGAAGGTTTTATATACCCTATTGAATCAATTCTTGTCTAGATTTTTCATCGCCACTGATAGCATCAGCTTAATTCGATTCAATTGATTTACCTCGGATATCCCTGGATCATAATCAATTGGCATTATATTTGCATTGGGATACTTCTCCTTAATCGGTTTAAACATTCCCTTACCGGCAATATGATTCGGTAGACAGGCCAAGGGTTGGACACAGATGATGTTACTGGTTCCGTTTTTTATAAATTCGAGCATCTCCGCCGTTACTAGCCATCCCTCTCCCGTCTGATTGCCTAGGGATAGGATTTGAGACGCCATATGTGCTAGCTCTTCGATCGGAGTCGGTGGCTGAAAACGTTCACTCTGTTCCAATGCCCTTCTCATCGCTTTTTGAAACCGATGAATATAGGATGCAGCAATATTATTCAACTCCATCGTTAGTTTCGACCCGGCAAGATTTTTGAACCGGAATCGTGCATTAAAAGTAGAATATAAGATATAATCCATAAGATCGGGTACAACAGCTTCTGCACCTCCTTGTTCAATAATACTGACAATATCATTGTTAGCAGTTGGATGATATTTTAATAGGATTTCACCGACAACTCCAACCTTTGGCTTCTTTCGGTCATTCAGCTCTAAGTGGTCAAAATCATGGATTATTCCTTGGATGTTATACTCAAATGCTTTTCTTTTTCCATTTCGGATATTTTCCTTTGCTACCTCATTCCATTTCTGGTATAAAAGCTCTGCCGATCCTTTAAATCGTTCATAAGGTCTAGTCCGATATAAAACTCTCATAAACAGATCCCCGTAGATTAAGCCCATAATACAGCGATTGACCAATCCGATGGAGTATTTAAAGCCTGGTTGCTTCTCCAATCCCACGGAATTAACGGAAATGATAGGAACCTGAGCAAAGCCAGCCTGTTTAAGTCCAAGCTTCAATAAAGCTAGATAATTGGTTGCCCGACAACCTCCTCCACTCTGGGTTATGATAACTGAGGTATTCTCTACATCGTATCGTCCGGATTTTAAGGCTTCAATTATCTGTCCAATCATGATGACAGCCGGGTAACAGACATCATTATTCACATAACGAAGTCCTTCATTCACTGCAGCTCGGTCCAGAGCAGGCAACACCTCCAGCTGATAACCACTGGCATTGGCCGCTTCCTGAATTAGGTCAAAATGGATAGGAGCCATCTGAGGTGCCAATATTGTATGCGTTTGCTTCATCTCCTTAGTAAATATCGGTGATAGGGAAGAACTTAGCTCTATACCAGCTCTAGGAATGGCATTATTCTTGGATAAGGATGCTTCCCTGTCTTTCATGGCTGCAATCAAAGATCTTATCCGGATTTTTGCTGCCCCAAGATTATTTCCCTCATCAATCTTCAGCATGGTATACATCTTACCGCCGAAGGCCAGTAGCTCTGCAATCTGATCCGTGGTTACTGCATCTAGACCACAACCAAAGGAATTTAGCTGCACCAACTCCAGGCAGTCTTCCTCGGCCACAAGACTGGCAGCTCGGTATAGTCTTGAATTATACGTCCACTGATCCACTACTCGCAATGGCTGCTTTAGGCTTGACAGATGAGAGATACTATCCTCCGTTAATACGGCCAACCCATAGGATATAATCAGATCTGCGATTCCATGATTAATCTCAGGATCCACATGATAGGGCTTACCACAGAGAACAATCCCTTTCCTACCCTGGGCTTTTAGCATAGTCAGGGTTTCTTCTCCCTTCCTTTGAATATCCTTCTTATATTTTTCCCGTTCTCTACTAGCTTCTTGAACGGCCCGCTTTGCTTCCTTATAAGTTATATGATAATCCTTTAACTCCTCCACAATTCTCTGTGCCAGGACCTTTTCATTATCCAGATTAACAAAGGGAGAGATAAACCTTGTCCCCCCTTTCATCTCATCCATATTATTCCGGATTACTTCCGGATAAGAGGTCACAATCGGGCAATTATAATGGTTTGCCGCATCGACATATTCCTTCTTCTCATAGACAACCGAAGGGTAGAATATCGCATCCACGCCTTTGTCCAGTAAGTTCTTTACATGGCCATGACACAGTTTCGCAGGATAGCAGGCAGATTCCGACGGTATCGTCTCCAAGCCCTTCTCATACATTGCGTTCCCCGAGGGAGACGAAAGAACAATGCGAAAACCCAATCTAGAGAATAAGGTAAACCAGAAGGGATAGTTTTCAAACATATTAAGAACTCTTGGTATCCCCAAGGTCCCACGGTAAGCTTCTTCTGACTTAATCGGACGGTATCCAAAGGTTCGTTTGTATTTATACTCATAAAGGTTCGGAAGCTTATCCTCCCTATTTTTTTCTATGCCAAGACCTCTCTCACATCGATTTCCCGAGATAAAGCTTTCCCCATTGGAGAATTGATTCACGGTCAACAGACATTGATTGGTACATTTATTACAACGGCGATTGGTGGCAGTCATCTGAAAGTCTTGTAGCTGCTCCGGTGAGATGAGAGTCGTTGTAGATCGATTCGATATTTCTTCGACATCTCGAGATACTATATCATTGATCAGATTATCTTTTTCTGCATCTTGATAAGCTTTTTCATTGCTCAGATCCTCTTTTTCGTTCTTCTCATAAGCTTCCTTGGCTATCAAGGCCGCTCCGAAGGCTCCCATCAATCCAGCTATGTCAGGACGAACCACTTCTCTGTCAGAGATACGCTCAAAACATCGCAGGACGGCATCATTATGAAAGGTACCACCTTGAACGATAATTTTGCTTCCTAGCTCCTTTGGGTCCCGGACCTTTATCACCTTATAAAGGGCATTCTTTATAACCGAATAAGAGAGACCTGCGGATAAATCCGAGATTTTTGCTCCTTCCTTTTGAGCCTGCTTTACTTTGGAGTTCATGAATACCGTACATTTTGTACCTAGATCCACCGGCCCCTCTGCAAACAAGGCCTCCTTTGCAAACTCCTCCACTGGCAGGTTCAAGGAATTGGCAAATCCCTCAATAAAGGAGCCACAACCGGAGGAACAGGCTTCATTTAACAAGATGCTGTCGATGGCGCCGTTTTTGATCCGAAGACATTTCATATCCTGACCACCGATATCTAGTATGAAATCAACTCCTGGCAGAAAGAAATCTGCTGCCTTATAATGGGCCATCGTCTCTATCTCCCCGATATCCACATGAAATGCAGCCTTCATCAATGCTTCACCATATCCGGTTACTGCACTTTTCTTAAGTATTACTTTCTCTGGAAGCCTTTGATACAACTCTCTGATGATTCCAACCAATTTCTTTAGGGGATGTCCTTCATTTCCTCCATAATGGGAGAATAATAGCTCCCCCTCCTCCCCAATAAGAACTACCTTCGTGGTGGTTGAGCCCGCATCTATACCCAGAAAAGCATCGCCCTGATAATGGTTTAAATCACCCCTCTTTACGGATGTCTGCCCATGACGGGTACGAAACTGCTCGTACTCCTCGCGATCAGCAAATAGTGACTCCAACCGTCCCACATTCTCTTCCTGGAGATTTAGGATACCGATCACGCGATTCTTCAATGTACCCAAGGTTATCGCATGTTCTTTGCTCGTTGACAGGGCTGTACCTAGAGCTGCAAATAATTGAGAATGATCCGGATAAATGGCTTGCTGATCGGATAAGTTTAGGCTTTCGATAAATCGTTCTCTTAGCTCCGATAGAAAGCAGAGAGGTCCTCCAAGGAATGCAACTCTTCCACGAATTGGCTTCCCACAAGCCAAGCCTCCCAGCGTTTGGTTAACCACCGCCTGAAATATTGAAGCTGCGATATCCTCCTTTCTCGCCCCTTCATTGATTAGAGGTTGAATATCGGTCTTCGCAAATACACCACAACGGGATGCAATCGGATAAATAACTTCATATCCCTTAGCTAATTCATTTAATCCTAAGGCATCCGTATTCAAAAGAACAGCCATCTGATCTATAAATGCTCCAGTTCCCCCAGCACAGCTGCTATTCATTCGCTGTTCCACGCCATTCCTTAAGTAGGTTATCTTCGCATCCTCTCCACCCAACTCAATTACTACCTCAGCATGCGGAATATACGTCTCTACTGCACTGGTACAAGCAATTACCTCCTGAACAAAAGGAAGCTTTAACCACTGGGACACCGACAACCCACCAGAGCCAGTTATACTGGCATTCACCTTGAGGTCTCCCAATCTTTCATAGCAGGTCTTAATCATATGGATCAGAGTTTGCTTCATGTCGGAATAATGCCTTTGATATTCACTATATAATAAGCGGTTATTGTTATCCAAAACCGCCAACTTTACTGTAGTAGAACCGATGTCAATGCCTAATCTATATCTATCCATTTTTCCAAACTCCTGTTAGTCAAGTTTACACATATCATTTCAATTATGGTTATTATCCATAATCAATCATTTGTGTAGCTCCGATGTAAAAATCTTCACTTATGTATTATGTACAGGAAACATAAAATCATTCAAATTCCTTAAGATTAGGTATCATTTTAGGCTTGAGTAGGGACATTTATAATAAATTAAGCTGGACTAATTCAAAGTTAGTTATTATAATGTAGATATGCTTCAAAGAATATAATATTATGTGGGGTGATAAAATGGCAAACCGAGATATTAAAAAAGATGTAAAGAAAAAAAAGAAGACAGAAGTAACTACTGCACTGCCTTCCATAAAACCTATCATGCCTCAACCTGAGATAGTTAAGAAAACCAAGAAAAACGCATAAACAACAATTAAAAAAATCACCTTTCCATTGTCATCAGCGCGCCCCATGGATCAACTGATATAAATGAAAGGTGATTTTTATTTTTTATTTGAGACCTCTAGCCTCTCTAACATCTCCTCATACATTCCTGTCTGAAAGAATTGTATCGTGTTC
>CAYMLE010000063.1:5101-14096 GCA_964391115.1 uncultured Herbinix sp.
TAGCCTCTCTAACATCTCCTCATACATTCCTGTCTGAAAGAATTGTATCGTGTTCTTGCCCATTTCTTTCGATTTGTACATAGCAATATCCGCATTTCTGATTAGCAACAGTGGATCTTTACCATCCTTAGGATACTGAGAAACACCTAAGCTAGCGGTGGAACGGACCTTTCTATCATTAATCGATACCGCTTCTTCAAATTTATCCTTAATGGAATTCAAATAGTTCATTGCTTCGTCTTCACTAAGATTTCTAGGAATAATCAGTACAAATTCATCTCCACCCATCCTGCCCGCGAGGTCTTCTGTATGAAGAGCAGCTGCAATTCGGTTAGAAACTGTATGAATAAAATGATCTCCGGCGTCATGACCTAGAGTATCATTTATTGTCTTGAAATAATCCATGTCTATATATACAACATAGATTACGGATTTATTGGTTTTTGCCCTTTGTAACATCTCCTTCAGCTTTTGATATATCATTTTTCGATTCGGGAGTTCAGTCAATGAGTCGTGGTATGCCAGATACTGAAGCTTTTCCTCTTGGACAGCAAGCTCCTCATATAATGACTCAATCTTTTTCTTTTGTTCCGTTACCGTATGTAATTGCTTAAATATTGTTTTGTATCGATTCATACTATTTCTATGAACAACCCCAGCAATGAATAAGATGAAAAGAAATCCAATGATAAAAAAGATATAATACGGTTTCTTAACATATATGACATCATAAGGTTCCGTAATGTATGCATAGATTCCGAACAATAAGATTATGGATCCCACTAACACCAACATATTTTTTTTAACCTGAAACATCGACAGCAGCAATAGAATAAAGCCTGCATACCAGACAAAGGGACCAAACAATCTGCCAAAACGAAGGAATACAAATATCGTCCATGTCCCATATAATGCGGCAACTAGATTAACCATGGAGTCTGGTTTTCTCTTAGACCTTAAGACCAGCTCAAAGCAGAGGCTAAGAATGATACATATTCCGGAGTCGAAGAGGACATCTCCCACAGCTTCCTTAAGAATACCGTATCGTATAATTATGTTTACAATCGATACAAGAAACAAAATCGGGGAGGCAAACATACATGCCAGTTTATTTTCATTTAAAATGACATTATCGATATTCTCTTCTTTACTTAATTGTTCCAGTACTTTCGGAACTAGATAATTACTTTTAAGAGAAAACATAGGAAACCTCCTTGCTACCAGATAAGATAAAGCAAAAGTTACTTTTTTTCAAACAGTTGACAAAATCCGGGACTATAGTCCCAATAAACCCATTATAGTTTTTTAGAAATAAATTTAGAATCCTTTTATTATATTGTTTCGCTTATATTGCTAAATAACTACTTGATACTTTACTAATTCCTTCAAGGCTTGTTCCAGATTGATAAATTGTATCGTATGAAAACCAAAGGTTTTTGCTGCTTCAACATTGATATGCATATCATCTAAAAAAACAGTTTCCTCTGGAATAATACCATATTTACGGATTAAAGCTTCATATATTTCAGGCTCCGGTTTAACATAGCCAGTTTCATAGGATATGACGCCACCATGCACATGACTTATAAATCCAAAATTTTTCATGGCATATCGGTAATTACGTCCCCCATAATTCGATAACAGATAAACCTTAAAGCCCTTAGCCTTTAGGTTATCGATAAAATCAGCTGCATAATCATATTCTTTCACCGATCGTTCACTATGGAGAAGAAATTTTCGAATATCTTCACCAATTTCAGGATCAGCCAGGATGAAACGGCAAATGAGCTCCTCCTCTATATCATCACTGCGATCAAGCTCTCGCCATAATCGATTATGAACCGTAGCTGCTCCGATTCTCTGGACCATGTCCTCTTCATAACCCAGCTCTCTTAACAAATCCCTCCAATTAAATTCTGCCAGAACATTACCGATATCTACTACAACCGTTTTGATCATCACTTTATCTCCTCATTTTATTTGTTCGGTTCATACCATCCACTACTATCTTAGGATAATCCATATTTCATTACTAAAGTCGAATCTTTTTGGTTGCTATACTCTCTGCGAAGCTTCGATCATGCTCTACGAATATTATAGTGGGTTTATATCTTAAGATCAATTCTTCGATCTGCATCCTGGAAAATACATCAATGAAGTTTAGAGGCTCATCCCATACAAATACATGAGCCGGTTCAGCCAGACTTTTTGCTAAAAGAACTTTCTTTTTTTGTCCTCCGCTAAATTCCTTCATATCCTTCTCAAATTGAAGTCGAGAAAAATCCAGTTGCCTTAGAATCGTCTTAAATATCGTTTCATCGAGTCCATTATTAAGTGCAAACTCCTTCAGATTCCCCTTAAGATAGGAGGTATCCTGGGATACATAGGAGATTCGAAGACCTGGTGCCGTATAATACCTACCGGTATAGCGAATGGAATTCCCGAGAAGCAGCTGGAATAAGGTTGTTTTTCCGGATCCGTTCTTTCCTTGTACGGCTATCCTATCTCCCTCATATAGGCTGAAATTTATATCGGATACTATCTGTCGGTCATCATAGTATAGACTAAGCTCTTCCCCTTCCATATAGCTTCTTTTATGAAATTTCAATGTATTCATCTTCAGAACATCTACCTGTTCAATATTCTTTAATAATCCCTTCTTCTCATCAATGGCTTCCAATTTCCGGTTTTCAATCGCCTTGGCTCTCTTCATCATTTTTGCAGATTTGTGTCCAACTGCTCCCCGATCGGCTACATGAGTACCAATTTTAGAGGCTTCTATCGCATCGGACCAGCCGGCAGTTCTTCTCGTAGAGATCTCTAGTCCCAGAATATCCTTCTTTAGCTGTTCATTCTTCTTCTGTTCATATTGGTCCTGCTGCTGTTTATTTTGATACCATGATGTGAAGTTTCCCTTTTGAACCTCAATATTATCCCGATTGATCGATAAAACATGATCAATGCACCGATCTAGAAAAGCCCTATCATGAGATACCAGCAAAAACCCCTGCTTTGTCTGAAGGTAATCTGCCAGGGTCTCTCTGCCCTTCCTATCCAGATGATTCGTTGGTTCATCAATCAATAGAAAATTATTCTTCTTAAGAAATAAAGCTGCCAGCATTAGTTTTGTTTGCTCTCCGAAGCTTAAGGTAACGAATGATCGTTCTAAGATTGAGAGATCTACTTTCAATTTTCCTAATTCTTTCTCAATCAGCTCCTCGATAATGTAACCATCGTGATTCAGGTATTGCTCCTGTAGTTCACCATAGCGCTCCATAGTAGGGCTAATGCTCTCCCCAGGAACAGTTTTCTGGCTCTTTAAACACTGTTCCATTTCTATTTCCCATGCCCGAAAGGGCGCAATAATATCCTTTACAACCTCTAGGGTGTTTCGCTGCTGATCCCTCACTTCATATGGAAAATAATCAAAGCTGACAGAAGAGGTGATGCTCCCCCGATATTCATATTTTCCTAATAACAACTGTAAGAAGGTCGTCTTTCCACGGCCATTTCTTCCAATAAAGCCTAGTTTCCATTCCGTATCAAACTGGAAACTGGCATGATCAAATATATTGTCGTAAGTCGTATCATAGCTAAAAGTTAAATCCTGTACTGTTATTAGCGACATCGTATCATCTCCTTATTATAAGACCAATATAATAGGTAATTGCGAAACTCTATAGTTATTGTCTTGTATGAACAACAAATACATATTCCTCCGCTCCAACGCTCATTCCGCTTAACTTCCGCTCCAAAACAGTATCTGTTGTTCATACAATGCCTACAATTTACAAGTTTCGCAATTACCTAAGACTAATATAAAGTAAAAAACCACAAGAAATTATCCTTCTTGTGGTTACATAGTCTCAAGAAGAAGCACCATATCGTAATTGGTCTTCTACTAATCACTATCGCCGGTGAATTTTAAGAAAGAATGATAATCTCCTCTATGAATAATATGGCATCGACTTATTCTCGCCGTTATCCCGATAGAATAACTCCAGCAGCCTCAGATAGTCTTCATAGGAAAAGATCGAATGAAACAGCTCAGACAACTCGCTTGTCGTTGCCTGCTTTGTTAATTCAGAGGGAGCAAGCTGCCAATCGGAAACTGTAGCGGTTCGTTGGGTGACATTCCCCATATTCCCTCGGTTAAGACCGTCCAGCCCTTTATTTAATGTTACGGATCCAGCCTTCAGATTTTCCTGCATGTATTTTGTCACCTTAACAACATAGTTCTGCGTCTCTTCAAAGGGAGGAACTCCTCCGTATTTTTTAACATTTCCCATTCCTGCATTATAAGCAGCTAAGGCTAATTTCGTTTCTCCATCGTATTTATCAAGCAATTCGGCAATATATTTGGTGCCTCCCATGATATTCTGCTCGGGGTCAAAGGAATCCTTTACACCAAGATATTTTGCTGTGGCAGGCATTAGCTGCATGATACCCTGAGCGCCGCTTCGGGATACAACATTCGGCCGATAATCAGACTCTGCTTTCCCAATTGCCTTCAGTAGTTCGACTGGTACATCATATTTCTGCGCTGCTCGTTCAAAGATGTCATCCAGATCCCGAGTTTCTTCCATGTAAGAAGAAAATGAAACCTTTTCTGTCGAGTTAGTTTTTGCTGTTTTCGTTATATCCTGATTTAATCCAATCGCGGATATCGCATTTATATCTGTCATGGCTTCCTCCTCCGTACTGTGGTCTAATCTATGGTTTAGAAGGTCTATATCTCTATAATAGACTTTTTCTTAGTTCTTCTCCAGTTTTCATAGAAAGATAAGCTGGTGCTATGTCAAATACCGTCTTAGCACCTCTTTGACCCTCTTGTCCTAGTCGGTAAGCTGCTCTAGCATATGCCAAAAGCACACTTGCCGTAAAGTCTGGATTGGAATCTAATTTTAGGTTGTATTCAATAATATGAGTATTCTCATTCTGTAACCCGGTTCTTCCACTATATATAACAGTTCCTCCATGTGGTATCCCGCCATGGTCTCTTTTTAACTCATCTAGAGTAATGAAATGCACCGTGGTATCATAATCACTAAAATAGTCCGGCATGGTCTTAATGTCATTTTCAATACGGGCCTTATCAGCACCTTCTTTGGCTACAACAAAACATTCTCTTACATGCTTTTCCCTGGTAATAAAATCCGGTGTTTCTCCTTTTCTCACCAACTCCATAGCGCTGTCAATCGGGATGGTATACTGTTTAGCATCAACCACTCCATCCACTCTGCGGATTGCATCGGAATGTCCCTGACTGACGCCCTTACCCCAGAAGGTATAACCCTTGCCATCTGGCAGAATTGCCTCTGCATAGAGACGGTTAAGTGAAAACATTCCAGGATCCCATCCGCTAGAGATAATACATACCTTACCACTCTTCTTAGCAGCCTGATCAACTGTTTGGTAATAATCTGGTATCTTTGCATGGGTGTCAAAGCCATCTACGGTATGAAAATGTTGGGCAAACTCTGGTCCTTGAGTTGGTAAGTCAGATTTACTTCCACCACATAAAACCATGACATCGATCTGATCCATCATATTATATGCATCCTCGATAGTATAAGCCTTTACACCCTCCGTTGCTATCGTTATGTCAGCCGGATCTCTTCGTGTAAATACTCCTACCAGCTCCATATCCTTATTCTGCCTTATCCCCAGCTCTGCGCTTTTCCCTAGATTTCCATAGCCTACGATACCAATTTTTATTTTTTGCATTTAGTGCCTCCAAATCTTAGCGAGTGTCTTATGATCTTTTTGTAAATATCTTATAGCTTTGCTAATGTCACTATTATATAGTTTCTTATATTATGATGTCAACAATTAGCTTAACTATTGAGGAACTTTCATTCCTATATCTGAGAGATCTTAGCTTACGTTCGTACTTCCTATTGATTTACAAAAATAAGCGTCTATGAACCAAATATATACTGTATCGCTAGGAACCTAAAGTCCGCTTATACACCATATGAAATCCTGTTCATAGACGCTATCCTTATATTGCTATTAAAATAAATAAATTCTAGTTATCAATCAATTTGTTCTTTTTGGTCCAGCTCATCATATTACGTAGCTCTGATCCAACCTTCTCTAGCTGATGCTCGGACTCAATTCTTCTTTTAGCATTGAAATTCGTACAGCCAATCTGGTTTTCCAGAAGCCAATTGCGGGCAAAGGTACCATCCTGGATATCAGTAAGAACCTGTCTCATGGCATTTTTCGTATCCTCAGTGATGATCTTAGGTCCAGTAATATAGTCGCCATATTCTGCTGTATTAGAGATAGAATATCTCATTCCGGCAAAACCGCTCTCATTAATCAGGTCGATAATCAGTTTCATCTCATGGATACATTCAAAATAAGCACTTTCAGGCTCATAACCAGCTTCTACAAGAACCTCAAAACCAGCCTTCATTAGAGCAGTTACACCACCACAAAGAACTGCCTGCTCACCAAATAGGTCTGTCTCTGTCTCCTCACGGAAGGTAGTCTCAAGAACACCAGCTCTTGCTCCACCGATTGCTAATGAATAGGCAAGACCTATATCATGTGCCTTACCAGTAGCATCCTGATGTACTGCGATAAGACAAGGAACGCCTTGGCCTTCCATGTACTGACTTCTTACGGTATGTCCAGGGCCTTTGGGTGCAATCATTAACACATCGATATCCTTCGGAGGAAGGATCTGGCCAAAATGAATTGCAAATCCATGAGCAAACATCAGGGCATTTCCAGGCTCTAAATTTGGTTCTATGGATTCCTTATACATCATAGACTGTTTCTCATCATTGATCAGAACCATAATGATGTCAGCCTTCTTTGCGGCCTCAGCAGCCGTATATACTTCAAAGCCAGCGGCCTCTGCCTTAGCCCAGGATTTACTTCCTTTGTACAATCCAATTACAACATGTACCCCTGATTCCTTCATGTTTAATGCATGCGCATGTCCTTGGCTACCATAGCCGATTACCGCTACTGTCTTACCATCCAATAATGATAAGTTACAATCCTGTTGATAATAAATCTTAGCCATACCTTTCTTCCTCCATTATCTTGTGGAGGAATTCACCTCCATTTATTTGATTTATTATAATGAATTAGCTGACCAATTCATTATATTAATACGCATGTACTTATGGCATGCTCATTAACCATATTCATAAAACAAATTCAATTGGCATTGATAGAGTTTCTTTGATCAATCATCGATAAAATCTGCAATATCTCCGCAGCCTCTAGCTAGGCCTGTGATACCCGTACGAACCAATTCCTTGATATTATATTGCTCAAGCAATTTTAGGAAAGCATCTACCTTATTTTGATTACCCGTTAACTCAATCATTAAAGATTCCACTGCAACATCAACGATCTTCGCTCGGAATATATCAGCAATTGAAAGAATCGCTTGACGATCGATATCTGTCGCTGATATTTTAACTAGAATTAATTCCCGTGTTACCGATTCACCCTGTATTAATTCTTTAATCTCGATTACATCCTCAAGCTTATTCAGCTGCTTATGGATCTGTTCCAAAATCTGATCATCCCCATGGGCTAATACAGTCATTCTTGAGATCGCAGGGTCCTGTGTTTCACCAACGGTTAAGCTGTCAATATTATAGCCTCTTCTACTGAACAGACCAGACACACGACTTAGCACACCGGCTGTGTTATCAACTAAAATGGATAGTACAATTCTCTTCATGGCCTTTCCTCGCTTTCTATGTAAGTTTTATGCAACGTTTTGGTTATAAGAATAGCCCGGCACCACAGGTCACACTGTAATGGGGCTACTGCTGCTGTATAAAAAGTTAATCTATTTAATTTTAAGTAATTGTAACAACATCGTATCCTTTTGTCAATAGCCTATATCTTAGTATTTAAATCAAATTTGGAAAACTTATCAAGATCTATCTAAATGCATAAAAATGCATAACTATACTATTATCATTAATCCCACATTTCGCAGGAAACCTGTTTTTAGGTATCCATATCGTAGCAAATCACATCGCCTAATGAAGGGATTCGCCTCATGCAAATGAGCAAACCGATGAATAATCCTGTAATTATCTACCGGTATCCTATCTTGATAAAGCGCAAGAAATTCCTCAGCCTGTTTCTGAAGGGCAGTAATCGTTCCTCTTTGTTTCGGGAGAGCAACGGCTCTTTTTTTTACATAAGCCAAAAAGCTTTGGTCTCCGACCACATTATTACCATGCTGCCGATAAAGCAGTGTTGCTTTCGGAAGAAAGCTTATCTCTCCTAGGGCCGCTGCTATCAGAGCGATCCACCAGTCATGATATCTGGCATGGCGAGGCAGAGGACGCTGAGCTAAGATATCACGAAGAGCCTGATTAATCATCACAGTGCAGCCGATTAGTTTATTCTCCATCAAGATGTGGGGCAGATCCGTCTTCAAGGGATTTAGGTTTCCAGATTGAAAGAAGGAAGGATGTAAAGTCTCTAGCTTTTCATCCACCACTTGCGCATCGGTAAAAACAGCGATTGGAACCGCATTGCCATGACGAGCCTCCAGCCGTTTCATTTCCATAAGGGTGAGTTCAATTTTATCCTTTTTCCATACATCATCCTGATCACAAAGCATCACATAATCAGAATCCGCTTTTGTTACTGCACTAAGGAAGTTCAAGGTGTAGCCCATATTCCTTTCATTTCTATGAACATAAATCCGACTGGGGTCCTCTTTTTGATAGGAGTTAATGATCTCCATCGTATGATCCGAGGAGCAGTCATCGGAAATATACAGATTAATATCTTGATAGGTCGAACCTAAAATAGAGTCAATCTGTTCCTTTATATATTTTTCACCATTATAAGTAGACATAACAATCGAAACTTTACTCATTTACAATCTCCTGTATCCGATGTTCTATTCACAATCAACTCTATTCACAGTAGCTTTATCCCCAATAGGCGTTATTCTCCATAGGTTTATCCCCAATAGGCGTTATTCTCCATAGCTTTA
>CAYMLE010000064.1:0-13904 GCA_964391115.1 uncultured Herbinix sp.
TTGTATTTCTGAATAATCCGTCTATTCAGACAATAGGTAGAATTTACAGATAAATTAAAGATTTATTAAAAAGAGATTTACCAGAGATGATATCTTTATTTATTAGACTTTATGTGATAAAATAAGACACATTCGTATAAAGGATATACAGGCCCATAATTTTGTTATGAGCGTTCGCATTGATGAAAAGAGGAGATAACATGCAGGGTAGAAGAGATGATGAACTGTTGAAGCAGCAGGTTATTGATATAATGAACGAAGATCAACAATCCAGTGCCTCGGGAAGGGGCAAGGGACCAGGACAAAAAAATGGTAATAAGAATAAGAAGAAAAAACATAAGGCGTTAAAAGTTATTGGCTTAATTGCGGTAGTACTACTCCTTTGTGTTGGCTTCATGGTAGGTACAAAAACGGGCAGAAGGATTTTATATCGAGCTGCTGGCAATTTTGTTTACAGTAATGTTAATAATGAAGATGGTGGCGCTGATGATAATGTAGAGGATGGTATTAACCATGCAGAGGATGCCAGAGATGAGGATTATGTTACAAATTATCTTATCTTTGGTATAGAGAAGATCGGTGGAGCCCGTAATACCGATTCAATGATGGTAGCCTCTATCAATACCAAGGATGACACGATAAAATTAACCTCTCTTTTAAGAGATAGCTATGTTGATATACCGGGATATAAAACCAACAAACTGAATTCTGCCTATTCGAAGGGCGGAGTTAAGTTACTTATTGAGACAATTGAAATGAATTATAAAATTCAGATCGATGGATTTGTATCAGTGGATTTTGATGCCTTTGAACAGGTAGTTGACATGCTTGGTGGAGTAGATATTGAGCTTGGTAAAGAAGAAGCAGAATATCTGAATAAAACCAATTACATTTCAAAAAAGTCAAATCGTAAGGTAAAGCCTGGAGTAAATCATTTGAATGGTAATCAGGCGATGGGTTATGTCCGTGTAAGAAAGGTAAAGACCCTCGGAGGGGCGAATAGTGATTACGGTCGTATTGTTCGTCAACAACGAGTATTAAAGGCATTGTTTGATAGTTATGTGTCTCCGAAGAATTTATTTCAACTTATACCACTCACAAAAGATTGCTTAAGCTACGTCAATACCAATCTGACACAGAAGCAGATTGAAAAAACCTTGGAGGCAGTGGTTGAAAATAAGATAACGAAGTTGGAAACCTTCCGTGTGCCGGTAGATGGTGCTTTTGATGCACCTAAGAAATACAACGGTATTGGATATCCTTTGGTATTGGATTGGGAAACTAACCGAGTAGAATTATATAAGTTTATTTATGGAGATACAGAGCAAGAAGCAAAAGATGCAATAGCTAATTTTAAATAGGAAGCAATAATGTGACTGGATTTCTATTGACTTGATGAAGGTGAAAGATGGGATGCTGTAGATTAGTAATTCTTCAGCATCCCTTTATAATTGTCTACTTAACTAGACTTCTCCTATTAAGGAAGTCAATCAACGATGGTATAAAGTATGCTTAGTAGGTATACACTGATGAAAGCGATTTTTACTAGAAAACACTTTATATTACCATATCATAATCTATGTGATAGAATAGGAGTAGATCTTAATTTACATATTGTATAATGAAGAAAAGAGGAAATATGAGAATATTAGTAGTAAACGATGACGGTATACAGGCTCCAGGAATAAGATATCTGGCAAAGATGGCTGCAGAGCTTGGTGAAGTATGGGTTGTGGCACCAGATCAACAGTGTAGTGCGATGTCTCATAGAATCACAGTATATGGTTCAATCGACGTAAAACAGGAGGCTTATTCAGTGGCAGGTGTACATGCTTATCGTGTAAATGGGACACCAGCAGACTGTGTCAAGATAGGAATTAAGCATCTGATGCCAATAAAGCCTGATATTGTTTTATCCGGTATTAATCATGGATATAACGTAGGACTGGATATCTTATATTCAGGGACCGTCGGAGCAGCGATGGAAGCTTTGTTAAATGGGATACCAGCCATCGCATTCTCAAAAGAAATGAACGATAATTATGATGTGGTAGATGCCAATTTGCTTTCAATCACAAAGGAACTTTTAAACCACACGATACACAAGAATGAAATATGGAATGTCAATTTTCCTGGGTGTACCCTGTCAGAGCTTAGAGGTGTGTTGGAGAATCGTATTCCGGCACAAACTCAATTTTATTTGGATAATTATATAAAAATGGACTTAGATGACAGTGATTTCCGACTTAGCACAAATGGAATAAGAAATACAAAGGCTGAAGAGGATACAGATATGAGGGCTGTTCTTGAGAACTATATATCAGTAGGAAAAGTTAGCAACAGCATACTTAAAGCATAAATAGAATGGTTTGATGTACGAAAAGTATTGAAAGAATAAATTTAATTTATGAAAACAATAAATTGAATTAAACTTTTTTAAGCTAAGCATATTAAGTGTTATTATAGAGGAAAAATGAGGAACCTTATGGATAAAATGAGTTTTAAAGACTATGAATTAAATGATGAGATATTAAAAGCAATTAAAAGTCTAGGATATGAGCATCCAACAGAGGTTCAGCAGAGAGTAATACCATTGGCTTTGGAAAAACACGATTTGGTTGTGAGATCTCAAACAGGAAGCGGTAAGACGGCATCTTATGGGATACCAATCTGCGAGATGGTGGATTGGCTGGAATATAAACCACAGGTGTTAATTCTAACCCCGACAAGAGAACTGGCAGTACAAGTAAAAGAAGAAATAACCAACCTAGGTAGATTAAAACGGATTAAAGCAATCGCTCTATATGGGAAACACCCTTTCTATATACAGAAAACGGAGTTAAAGCAAAAGAACCATGTGATTGTCGGAACTCCGGGACGAACCCTTGATCACATAGAGAGAGGCACACTTAATTTATCACAGATAAAATGCCTTGTTATTGATGAAGCGGATGAGATGTTGAATATGGGATTTATTGATCAAGTGGCAGCTATACTCAAGGAATTACCAATGGATCGAATGACGATACTATGTTCGGCTACTTTTCCAGAGGCAATCAAGGATTTATCAGCTAAATTCATGAAAAATCCGATTGATATAGAAATAAAAGCCTCAGGCATTATGGTAGACAAGATTGAACATTTTCAATATAGGGTAGAAGAGGAGGAGAAGCTATCATTACTGGCTGAGGTAACGATAACTGAAAATCCGGATAGCTGCATTATATTCTGTCAGACAAAGGATCGCGTCGATGCGGTAAACCATAAATTGAAGACTTTAAAATATCCTTGCAATAAATTACATGGTGGGATGGAACAGGATGACCGCCTCAGTATTATGAAAGACTTTAAAAGGGGACAATTTCGTTATCTAGTAGCAACGGATGTAGCGGCCAGAGGAATTGATATTGAAGATGTATCCTTGATTATCAACTATGACATTCCTCTAAAGAAGGACAATTATATCCATCGTACGGGTAGGACAGGACGAGCTGGCTTGGAGGGAAAAGCAATTACCTTTGTAACTTCGAGACAAACATATTATATGAAGAATATTATGGAGTATATTGACTACGATATTCCGGTACTTGAGGCTCCAACCAAAGAGGAGATCGCTAATTGCAGAGCTGCTTTTGAAGCCAAACGAATGGATGAACCGATTTTAAAGAAGGCTAAAAATGAAGAATTAAACAAGACAATTATGACTCTTTATATCAATGGTGGGAAGAAAAAGAAGCTCAGAGCAACCAATTTTGTCGGTGTGATATCGAACCTGGAGGGTATAACTGCTGAGGATATTGGTATCATTACGATCACTGACACCTATACTCATATTGATATCTTAAATAATAAGGGCCCAAAGGTGTTGAAGGCTTTGAAGAATGTTATAATCTGTGGTAAGAAATTAAAGGTATCGGTGGCCAAAAAGGGCTAGATTGGCTTCTGAGTTTAAGTGATACAACTAACTTGACGAATTAAAAAAGAGATATCAGCAGTGAACTGACCTCCCAATCGTTATATTTTTAGGTCTTACTTTTTGGGGTCAGTTCACAGTTATATGATATCTCTTTATCTTATTTGTAATTAAAAATCTATATTGCGTATGCTCTTTCAATGAACTGAAAGGATTTAATTATCTATCAATATGGACAACCGCATCTAATCCTTATACAGCTTTATGATATCTTCCATAGCACCACCCACTACATCCCCATTTGATCGGCGACGGAATTGGCTAAAGAATTTCCATGCATTTTCACAATTAAGATGTCTCATCTCATGTGCCTGATTGCTGGCACTGGCGAAGATACTATAGCAGCAGCCATTTTCGCTTTCAAATAAATGCATAGTAAGAACACTGCCTCGTACATCATCCATCGCTTTGCATACAACATCCCCATCAATACCCCAAATAGGATTAGCCCAGTTGTTTTTATCCTCATATTTTACATCATATTTGGCTGTTGATTTGTTTACCTTCAGCACATACGCCATACGATTCACGCACTTAGCTTCTTGAAAGGGCAATTCAGGAAGCGGAGTCTGTTCCCCGCCTACGTAGAATAGCGGTACCGTTGTTTCCTGATTAATGTTTTCAACAGGCTGACCATAGACATTAAGACCCACATCAAAGGTTGCGTCCATAGGCGCCATCGCTGCAAATACGTTGGGATACTCCTGAAACAGATCCCAAGTCTTGCATCCGCCCATGGAAAATCCTGTGGAATATATACGTTCACTGTCAATATTATAGGTTTCTTTTAAATGTGCAATCAAATTCATCATTTCTGTTGCGGTGCTGTTCATATGGTTTTCTACACTTACTAGAAGAAAATTATATTTTGCTGCAACCAAATGCCATTCAGACAAGGCCACCATGCACATAGCAGAATCCCCTCCACCATGGAAACAAAGTACCAGCGGAACACCCTCCGGTATATCCATAATACCCTTGTTGTAGTATGCCACATACCCTATCTTATGTTCCGTCGTCTCTCTATCATCCCCTCGATTATCAGGTGCAGTTGGAACTACGCAATAGCCAGTCTGGGTGTTCATTCCCATTTCTTTTAAATCAGGTTCTACATCCAGACATCCAACCATGCGACGATATTTCTTAATAAAGGTATAGAAATCATCTTTGTAAGATGCCGTTTCCTGTATAAGTACGTTATCCAAACCGAATTTCAATGCCTGGTTAACTGCGGCATTATTACCTATGGATATAACGGGAATATCTCTTCTCTGAGGCTTCGGCACAACACTTAAGTTCTGTAATATGCATACAACTGGAGTAATATCCCCTTTACCGTATAGACCATCTCCCTCCACTGTCTGCAGACAATTCTCAGCAATATAATCTGCAGATGAGCCAAAACCATATATATAACTGCGTAACAAAGCACCTCTGATATATAAATCTCCCCATTTACCAGTGAATCTGTCCCGCATAATGGCTACACCATCTTTATAATACTGGCTAATTTTCGTTTCAGATATGATAGAAGCAAAGAGATCAGCAGGGGCTTTGGACCAACCGCCCTCATTGGTAGGATATATAAACACAACGCTTCCTCCATATTCAGCAGCAATCTCTGTCAGCCCGCTTTCATCTGCAAACTTCTTTGCCTCTTTTGGAGTGTATTTATTTTCTTCAAAGATCAGAAAATAAGGTGTCATAAAGCCATGATTTACCACATCAGTGATTGGATCGCACTTTGGCAAATATACCTTTGCTTCAAATTTCTCAAACTTATTCTCCCATATTTTGCTTCCGTCATCTAATACGACAATCTGCGGCATTTTTTCCATAACCATATTCTCCTTTAAGTATCGATTTATCAGTACTTTATATATTTTTTACTACTCGTTAATTGTAATCTGTTATTTATCTTCACAAATTCTGGCACACAACATGTGATGTATGCATTAAATTGATTCTAATAGGGTATTATAATTCTTTCTGAAAAACAAAAGATTTACTGCCATTTTCATATATGTTTTCCGTGAAAAATTTGAAACCACATTTTATAGTGTAAAAGTGATGATTCCTCTTTGAGTAATCAGGTGTTTCAACGATCCATCTTTTAGCATTCAAGAATTTCTGTTCTATATCGTTCCAAACAATTGTACCAAGGTGATATTCCCTATATTCTGGACTAATAAATAACATTTCTAGAGAATAGTCATTATTCTCCTTGATTGCAACAGTATATGCTCCTACAATATTATTTTCATAAATTATTTTATAACTTTTAAAATCTTTGTTTTCATTTAACTTCTTTAGTAAACCACCATCGTTATACCCGGTTGGTCCACCCTCTTTCGACTCTGTATGTATGGAGGTATCCTCATCAAAAGCTGATGTCATAATCCTTGTAAGCGTTACATAATCATCGGAATATATTTTTTCGTATTTTATATTTTTATTCATTATGTATCGTCCCTTCCATGTCCATTATCGACTATATTTTTTGCAATCAAATACCGATCGTAGATGGTTTTATTATACTTTTCATAATATAGAAAGTCCACACATGTTTTTCAAGCAACAAAAAGATCGCCAACCCATTTATAAGGATTAGCGATTTATAATTGTTATTGTACCATTTTATCCATCACATTTAATGAAAAAATAAACTAAATTTACCAATAACAATTATACATTCCCATGAAAAGCAGAGCGGATATCAGAGCAACAAAAAATCCCCTTCAAAATCAAGGGATTTCGTAAGTAGGAGATGGGATCTGAACCATAATTGCAGACCCCTCAGAGAGTGAGCAGGTCAGTCGCATGAATATCATAAAAGGTCCATCCAATCGGATGAACCTTTATGACACTCAAACCACAAATTAATATATATGTCCCATCTTTTCCTTTTTTGTATCAAAGTACTTTTGGTTATGAATATTTGTATCAATGATCAAAGGAACTCTTTCAATTATTTCTATACCATGGCCTTTGAGTCCAATGATTTTCTTTGGATTATTAGTCATAAGCCTTATTTTTCTTACATTTAACTCACTTAATATTTGAGCTCCAATACCATAATCTCTCAAGTCAGAAGGGAATCCGAGAGCGATGTTTGCTTCCTCTGTATCCATCCCCTGATCTTGCAAATTATATGCTTTTATCTTATTAATAAGCCCAATACCTCGACCTTCCTGCCTCAAATAGAGCAATATGCCTTTTCCTTCTTTTGCTATATTCCTAAGAGCTGCAGCTAATTGTTCTCCACAATCACATTTTAAGGAGTGAAATGCATCTCCAGTGAGGCATTCAGAATGAACTCTTACCAATACTTCATCATCAACATCAATGGTGCCATGGACTAGTGCAACATGATGTTCCCCATTTAATTTATTTACGAATCCTACCATTCGAAAGTCTCCATATTCAGTAGGAAGATTTGCTTCTGCCTCTTTTACAACATAACAGTCTTTTTCTCTGCGATATGCGATTAGTGCTTCAATTGTAATTACCTTCATGTTTTCTTTATCAGCAAACTGAAAGATTTGTTCTGCTTTAGCTACTTCGCCATCTTCGTTTAATATTTCTGATATAACACCGGAAGGATATCCACCTGAAATAGAAGCCATATCCGAAGCTGCTTCAGCATAGGATGCTTTTTTTAGTACTCCTCCGTTGGCGGATTTTATTATAAAAACATGACCAGGAGTTTTAAAGTGGTTGTAATCAATTTGTTCATCCAATATTTTTTTAATCGTAAGTGTTCTATCTTCTGCGGAAATCCCAGTTCCTGCAGTGATATAATTTACTGATAAATCATAAGTATTTGGACTGTTTTGCCTTCCAAAATTAGTCATCTGAGGAAATGTAATCGTTTCAGTTAGTTCCTCAGGTAGGGAAATATAGGTGAAGCCAGTTCCATGCTTCAGCATATAGCTAGTGTTTTCCTTGGTTGTAAGTTCGGAAGCCATGAAAAATACGCCTCCGCTTTCTGCAAGATCGTCGTCAACTATAATAACAATTTTGCCTTTTTTCACATCTTCAATTACTTCATCTACTGTAGCAAACATTATTGTTTCCTCCTTTTTTTAAAAAACTCTATACATGATTACTTGTATTTACTTTCTATATTAAAGTAAAAATTTATAGTGATCTTAATAATTAATAGACATATCCCTTAACAATAACATCCGGACCTATAATCTCATGAGAAACTCTCTTAAGAACAATCGCATTTCTCATCAATTCTATTCCAGTACCACCTACGGGTGTTATAGCGTATTTTCCTCCGATAATCTTTGGAGCAATCGCAGTATATACCTTGTGAATGCAGCCACTATCAAACGCTGATGCTAGTATGGAGCTGCCTCCTTCTATATATAACGAATCAATTCCCATACTTCCTAAGAAGTTAATAATATCCTTAAATTCAATATGGTTATTTATCTCTCTAAGCTTTGCTATCTTTACTCCTTTTTTCAGAAGCGCCTGTTCCTTGTCCTCTGGGATCAGTTCTGAGGCAATAATCAAAGTCCTTGTATTGTCATCGACCTGAAGCACTTTCGAGTCCAGCGGAATATCACCGTATTTTGAAATGATAACTCTTAGTGGGTTTGAAATAACAACTCCCTCTAATCTAGTTGTTAGCATTGGGTCATCAACACGAACGGTATTTTCTCCAACTAATATGGCTGCTACTCGTTGCCGTAATTGGTGAACGAATTTTAAGCTATCGTCGGAACTAATCCATTTTGAATCACCTGTTTTCGTGGCCAGCTTGCCATCCAGAGTCATAGCCCATTTTACAATAACATACGGTAATTTATTCTGAATATAATACGCATATATTTCATTCAACTCCACGCACTCCTCTTCAAGGAGCCCAAACTCATAACTAATATCAAATTTTTCGATTTCAGATGTAAAATTAATTTCCTTATGAGGGTTTGGATCTTGTATACCTATATAAATCTTTTTTATACCTTTTTCCCTAATTAATCCGATTAAATCATAAGTATCTTGCTTTGAACCAAATGGTTCGATTGTTAAAAAGAGCTCTGCTCCTGTTAAATCAGCATTAGTACTTTGTAAAGCTTCTCTAATGGCAGAGTTGGCCCCATATGTTTTATAATATCCTTCACCGACTATCTTGTTTTCTTTTACAATTACTGCACCTGAAAGTGGATCGGGATTCACAAATCCAGTTCCTAGAGTCGCTAACTCAATCGCTCTCTTCATGAAATTCTCGTTCATTGCATACTCCTTCGTAACTATTATACAAGATATAAGTAATTCTTATTTTGTTCTCACTACTCATATTATCACAATGCTTTTTTGTCCAGCCTGATTAAATTCTGTAAGTTATAAAATCATAATACCATATTGAATAAAATAAACAAACAAACTTTCCTAATAATTTGTCTACACCTTTCAAAAGGGTTATATCCTGACACTCGATGAGATAAGGGATATCCTAGGACAAGTCGATGAAAAGATCACACTAGAATATACCTATGACTCGAATACAGAAGAGGAAAACTTGAGTATCTTAATAATGCAATGTCATAAAGGAGTGAACATAGAGTGTACATATTAGCGCAATAAAAAATCCCTTGAAAATCAAGGGATTTGATAAGTGAGAGACAGGATTCGAATTCTACCCCCCTCGAAAAACAACTGATGGAAAGAGACTTTCCAGCACATTCAAGTTTTACGTACTCAATAGGGTACTTAAAATTTATTTGTGTTTAAGCCATTGCTCTACCATTTTGTAGTGTTTATGATTTGGTTCGGTATTTTCGTAATAAAATTCTAAAGTCTGCACATATATGATTTGCCCATCTACATTAACAGGTTCCGCATTCCTGTAAAGCAATTCATCAGTGTCATCACCGGGGCAATCTCCATAAAACATACATCTAACTTTCATTCCTTCGAATATTACATCAAAATATTTGAAGCCATTAAAACTGCTTTTTGCGTTCCCATCATAACCAAAGAAATCTTTTATTATCAGCTCTTCATTCCATTTAAAAGTTAGACAGATTTTATCAAGTTTAAATTCCAGTCCATGTGCAAATATCATAGTTCCACCGTCCACTTTAAACTTAATTTTCTCTTGCTCTAGTTCCCTCGCTAGCGATAAAAGAATCCTCCAGTCCTCTTTCTGATGCATGCTTTTCAAATTAATGTGATATTCATATCTAAGATTTCCCATAGATACGCCTCCTTTATATTTGGTGGTTTCATCATAACAATAAAAGAGGTTTTGTTCTTGTTCATTAGAATTTTGTTTTGTCAGTAATGGCAAAACATTGCTATATAAAGTTTCTTCCCATCCACCTTGTATTTCAAGTTTTATCATTAACGGACTAAATACCTGGATGTCTGGATATGTCCGTCTAACAAAACTGGGTGGAAATCCATGAAACCGTGTAAACGCTTTAGTAAATGCTTCTGGCGTTTCATACCCATATTTAAATGCAAGGTCTATTATATGTATATTAGAAATTATAAGCTCCTTTCCAGCAAGTGAAAGTCGCCTGTTTCGTACATATTCCATAATAGTCATGTTGCATACAATCTTAAATAAGTTATTAAGTGTAGAGACACTTAGATAAAATTGTTTTGCTATATTATTTGGTGTTACCATTTCAAGAATATTGCCTTCAATATAGTCGATAATTTTCTGTACTGTTTGTATTGAAATAGTATCAGAGCTCTTTTTTGATTCCATTGACATATTTTATTCCCCCTAAAAATTGGTACTGTAATTATACCAATAATTAAACCGGTATTCCTGTCCACAAAAAATCAACTTTGTCAGTTGTGGTTAATAACAAAACAAAACTTTGGAACAATGCAAAAGCCATGTTGATGAGTGGCTGGAAAGTAGGAAGGCCCTCTTAATTCAGACAAGGCAATATGTATTTCTACTTTTTACAAATTAGCATTGCATGGTTAGTTAAACCAACACAATATTCACTGGCCACAATTAAATCAGCGAAATGAAACCATACTCTTCGTTGTTCTTCACTAAATTGCTCTATTACATCATCGGTAAGTAGAAAATCCAATCCAGCCAATCGCTCATATGTCAAGCCTAATTTAGCTGCTTCTGTAATCATTTCCTCTGGCATCGAATAGAAAAAAACATCAGGATTCACATCATCAATCCCTTTGGTCAGAACATGTTCATCAATCTTTGCAGTCAACACTTTATCCCATCCAAATGCTGGTGCAAATTTCGCGATTACTCCAGTTTTATTAATAAAAGCAAATGCTATTATTCCGTCTGGTTTGCAAATTCTCGTACATTCTGCCATACATTTTGCTCGACCTTCTGGATTTAGATGGTACATCGGCCCAAGACACAATACAACATCAAAACTATTATCTTTTACATTACATAAATCAGTAGCATCTCCAACCTCTGCTTTAACATTTTTATAACCTTTTTCAATTATCAGGCTCTGAAATACATTAATATTTGCAGGTGATAAATCAATGCCAACATATTCCTTACATGATTCAGCATAATGCATACCATAGTATCCACCACCACAACCTATCTCAAGAACACGTTTGTTTTTTGAAATGTAGTCATTCAAGATTTTCTTGGTATTTATAAACTCCATTCCATATTGCCCGGCTTCTTTTGCACGATTAATCTCGTTACCAGATGCATATGCATTAATTACTTTCTCTTTATTTTCCATAGCCCTTTCCCTCCAGTTGTTTATTATGATTATCGAATCAATAATTTCACTAGTTATATATGCAGTTATTGGAAGTCATTTATCTGTACACATCTTTGCACACATAGGATATTAATGTATTTGAGCGAATTGTGATACAGAATTATAAATTCATAAAGTCTATTTTGATTTATAATTGATTATCAGTTTATAGCCAATCAGAATAACGCAATATATCGGAATCATAGCTAATAATATTGCATATAAATCACGAGTGTCAGAATAAGAAATACCGGTAAAGCCTTTAATGCAAAGGTGTCCTAGAGCATAAGAGACTGGCAAAGCAAATAATTTGAAAATTATTACTTTTGCGTTATGCTTTTTACGAAATAAAAACATTACAAACCCTAAAATTACTGCACCAACAACAGCAATAGTAAAGTAGTAAGATAAAAACAAACGAGGTAATGTAATTGTTCCACCAGTCGGATTCGGGTCTTTGCCATATAACAAAACATCTTCATTACCATCATTTGAACTATAGTATACATTGGATACCTTTTCACCTTTTGGATTTAATATAAAATCTTGAGGGGAATCTTTGCTTACACTTCTGGTCCATATACTGTTCCATGTGGAAATATTATAGATATATCCGGAATTATCTTCTGCGCTATATCTGCTAATTTCATATCTAGCACTTGGAACTTCAAAATGTACAATAACAGAATTTTTATCTGCTTTTACAATGGTTACGGGCTTTTCAGAATAAGGGATATATTCTGGAGCAGTTATATATCCCATTGTTATAATAAGTACTAATATAGTAAGTGAAACTGAGAGAAGAATAGTGAGGTATTTTCTTTTAAGTAAACCGATTTTTAATTTTTTCAGGGGTAATACATTAGGATCAAGAGAAACGCCTGTTGGCGTTTTCAATTTATTAAGCTCTCGTTTACAACTTTCACAGGAAGTGATATGTTCATCTATTAATATACGTGCATCATCACTTGATATGTTTTCAACATACAATGGTAATAAGTCTTTTATCACATCACATGTAATGTTCATCTGTAATCCTCCATTCCTTCTATAATTTTATTTCTGGCACGATGATAAGTGACACAAGCCCAGTTTTCAGTTTTGCTAAATAAAGTTGCTATTTGTTTAAAACTTAATTCACCAAAAATCCTTAGTGTAAAAACTTCTTTATACGGCTCTTTCAGGTTATGCAAAGCTTTATGAATTTTCATTGATGTTTCAGTATTAAGTATAGATTGTTCAATATCTAAAGCTTCAGAACTTTCCTCGATGTTATATTCTCCATCAATATTCTTGTTTTTTCGTAAGTAAGTATAATAACAGTTTTTGGCGATTTGACATAGCCAAACTCTTATTTCACAAGTACCTTTAAAGTCATTAATGTAGTTAATAGCTTTAAAAAATGTTTCCGAAGTAATTTCCTCCGCAATATGTTCATTTCTGGATAATTTTAATATAAATAAATATACATCATTGAAGTAGACTTTGTATATTTTTTCTATTTCAGTCACTTTCTCACCTCTTTACTAATAAGACTCTTTAAAATTAATAATCTTACAAACTTTTTTATAATTTTTTTCAACTTAATGGATTTAATTTATTATATAATTCCAGAGAATGGAAGTCAATTAAGTATGAAAGTGTAGTATCTACACTAAATAAAGACCAACTGTATCGGAATTCCACCTGACAAACCACTGCATTAGAGATTGTAGACCATTAAAAGCCGCTCCGCTAATAATGGTCAGGCTGGATACCCTTTGACAGTATTCTTTGGAGTAATAATCACTATGCCTTGTGATTTAAATAAATTGGGTGTGTTCAGCTTTGCCAGCCGGTTGTATACAGAAGGCATGCATTTAGAGGAAATCAGCGTATACATGGTCATGAAGATACGGATACAACGAAAGGCTATATCTATAATTACAATGAATATCGAAAAGAATCGTGCCTATATGGACAAAGCATTATAACGGTTCGAGTACGTAAAAAGATGTTGCACACATCCTGCACACATTATTTTAAAAAACAAAAAACAGGAAAGCTTGATTTTCCTAGCTTTCCTGCCCTTTTCAATTAAGCGCGAGACGGGATTCGAACCCGCGACGTCCTCGCAGTGTCTTTGCTACGCAAAGCCACAGGAAGAATGCGAATGTCGGCGTGTGAGCCTCCATCCTCATTCTTCCCAGTATTCA
>CAYMLE010000065.1:0-13587 GCA_964391115.1 uncultured Herbinix sp.
TCGTATAACCGCTTCTCTTGTCCGTGACTCGGTTTGCAGATAATGGATGGGTTCATTGATATATTGCAGATAATGGGCATCTGAATTAGTTATGATATGGCAGCCTTTCAGGTAGGAATGATTATTTATAATCGACTCTGCCTTGGTGATATCCTTACACTCGGCACAGGTAAATTCCGAATCCGGTGGAACAAAGCCCAGATTCGATAGCAGGCTGTTGCTGCCCTTATCAATATGTGCTGGAATATGAACTCCATGATACTGCTTCATTAAATCTCCTAGGCTAGTGAAGGATATTTCGGTAGCATTAATTAATAAATAGGGTTCTGTGCCAACCTGGTTATCCTCTTCATCATATATTTCCTGTCTTCCAAATACCTTCTCATCATTGGGAATCTTCATCAACTTCTCTGTTACTAACGCATCAAAGGCCATTGCATCCTCAAGAGTAGCAAAGAGGCATAGGACATGAACCTCTTCCATGGTACAAAGCTCCATACCCGGAATTGCCAAAAGTCCTTCTGATTCTGCCAACCGTAATACAGCTGGACAGTTCTTGCTGGAATTATGATCAGTCACTGCGATCACATCTAGCTCCTTTAGCTTAGCCATAGCAACTATATTAGATGGCGTCATATCCTCATCGCCACAGGGAGATAGGCAGGAGTGGATATGCAAATCATAGGCTAATCTAAGCAAGCAGTTTCCTTTGTACTTCGAGGGCGGTATCAAAGATCGGTCGATCCGTTGCTAAAACCGTGACACCCTGCTCCTTCGCTTTGTTCAAGGCTAGCTCATCCAGCCCGATTCCCTCCGCTAGTATGATACAGGCAGCATCTGCCAAAGCAGCGACAGCCAGGGTATTGACATTACCCATTACGGTAACCCAGGCAGCGCCAGCTGGAAGCTTTCCCATAGCAATACTTAACAAGTCACAGCAGAATGGAACGGTTATCTCCCTCTCCGGATTGGCTCCTTCATTCAGAACCTTAATGTTATCCATGCGAACCAGTTCATTTACCTTCATCTTTTTTATTAAGAGCATTACCCTTACAATACCCTTAATATACCCCCTTTTTAATTTATTTTTAACCCCGGTATATAATAAATTATTTTCAAATGCACTAATCCTTAATCGTATCGATTTTAGACAATTCATCTGACAACTTATGAATGTAATCCCTAAGAATATGGATACAGTCCTGTTCCTTCGCTGCTCCACGGACGATATCCTCTGCTAGGGCTTTGCAGGATGGAGCTCCACAGGAGCCACAGTCAAGGCCTGGGAATTTTGAACATAGTTCTTCCACCCTGGATAGTTTGGAGATGCTATCCTTCATATTGTTTCCCAGCTTAAAGACCGGCTCATAATTTACCTCCTCGGTCCAGAAGGCTTCTTTGATCTCGCTATCTCGCAGATGGGAGCAGGCCACCGGCATATATTTTCTTAATCTCTTTAGCTTGACCTTAGCTGCATAAGGGTTCTCTACGGTTAATACTCCACCCACGCAGCCACCAGCACAGGCATTTAGCTCTATGAATTCCAGCTGATCAAACTTCTGGTCCTCCAGATCCTCTAATACCTTTATCACATTTTCAATCCCATCGGCTGCCAGATAATTATCTAAGAAGAGACCTCCTGCTTCACCGCCAGTAGCTCCCCAGCTGATACCAATTCTTCCGGCAATCTGAAGCTCTTCCACATCATCGATGCTCTGTTTCATCAAAGGAAGTAATAGAGGGTAAACCTCTTTCATTGCAAGCACTGCATCAATATCGCTTTTTGTTGCTCCAATGGGCGATTTTACAGCCGTAACCTTCGCCGGACAGGGAGATATAAAGAATATTCCAATCTTATCGGAGGAAAGCCCTGTTTTCTCCATCGCCTTCTTCCTTGCAATCGTTGCTGCTAGATCCACTGGTGCACTGACCGGTAGAAGATGTTCAATTAGATTCGGAAACCGAACCTGAATCAACCGTACAACGGTAGGACATGCGGTGCTTATGATAGGCCATTTTTCTTTATTTTCCTGTATGTATATTCTTGCCATCTCTGATACAAGCTCTGCGGCACCACTGACTTCATAGACATCATCAAATCCCATCTTCTTCAGGGCGGTTAGTACGATATTAATATCCTCAAGATGATTAAACTGTCCATATAGCGAGGGAGCAGGAAGGGCTACTGTATATTCATAAGACTCCATCGCCTTAGGGGAATCATAGGTGGCTTCCTTAGCATGATGGGGGCATCTTCGAATGCATTCACCACAGTCAATACAGAATTCGTTCGTAATAACCGCTTTTCCATTGCGAACACGGATCGCCTCGGTAGGGCATCGCTTAATGCAGTTAATACAGCCCATGCAAAGCTCCTCATTCAAATGAACGGATGTGAAAAATTTACTCATGTGTTACCCCCAATCCGACTAGATCTTTATCTTCTCAACAAGATAAAACCATACAGTTTTATCCAGTATATTCTTCCAAATTTCCAAAATCAAGTACTCATCTTCAGATTAACAAGACTTATTATATGATTACCTTCATCGTTACGGTAGTTCCAATTCCAACGGCACTTTTAATCTGCATATCATCCGAATATTTTTTCATATTGGGAAGGCCCATACCAGCTCCAAAGCCTAAGGCACGAATATTATCTGGTGCTGTTGAATAACCCGCCTGCATGGCAAGATCAATATCATCGATCCCCGGGCCATTATCCTTTAATACCATCAATATATCTTCTGGAGATATCGTAACCTCAATCTCCCCTCCACCGGCATGAATTACCATATTAATCTCACCCTCATACATGGCTATGGCAACCTTGCGTATAGTCTCCGGTTTAACTCCCATCTGCTTTAGCATACTCTTCACATTACTGGAGGCTTCTCCGGCCCGGGTAAAATCATCCGCCGGCACATCATAATGAACCATCAATTGATCCTTCATCGATACGTCATACCTCCTCGCAAACCATTCTCATATAACAAACCACAGGCTGAAAACATACGGTGACCTGTAGAAATCAGGGCAATCTCTCTTTCCTTTGCCATAGCTATCATAGCTTCATCCGGTAGCTTACCCCGTACAAATACGATGCAGATAATATCCATCATTTCAGCCGTCCGGATTACTTGAGGGTTGCATAATCCAGTCAATAGAACAGCCTGATCCTTTACAAATGCCAGAACATCACTCATCATATCGGATCCGCAAGCCGAATGAACTTCTCGCTCACCCAAATCCTCACCGGAAATATACTTGGCTCCCAATGCCTCCCTGATTCCTTCAATCGTCATCGATAACATCCTCCCCTTATTTCGATCGTCCAGGTATTCTTACCTGGTTAAATCCTTCTATCCACGTTCATTACTTACTATATAAGTACTCGTGCTTTTCTTCTTTGCCTGGCTCAAGGCTTCCTTACTCTTGGATAATAGTGTAGCATAATCCTTCTGTCCATATCCAATAACGGTCATACCTATACTAATTGATAAACCATTTCGAATATGCTCAAAAGAGTATAAGCCATCCACTTCCTGACATACCTGATCCGCCTTATCAAAGGCATTCTTCTCTTCTTTTATACTCTTCATGTATACGATAAACTCATTATCACTTAGCCTTCCTATGATATCTGAATACCGAAATCTAGTTTTCAAGATACCCGCTATTGTAGTCAGAACATCCTCTCCATTCAGAGGTTTCAGAACTTCATTTACTATTTTATAGTTACGTATTTCAAGTAGCATCAAGGCGGACATGGTTTTATCATACGGTTTCTCTAGTGTTTCAATTATCATCTGCTCTGCCATCGTTTTTGTATAAACCATCGTTTGATCATCTAGTTGATGAAGCTCTGATGCCTTATCCATATATTTGTTTAAAGGATTACTAACAAGTTTTCCAATCACCCGAAATGGATTTTTATTTTCATCAAAAATAATTGATACATAACAGATAAAAGGTGTGAGTACACCCTCCTTGGTATGGAGATGCACCTGGAATCTGGCCTGTTTCTTTCCCCCCATGATGCTTTTATAGATTTTGTTGATTGCTGGCAGCTCCATGGAATATATCAACTTCGTTTTCGCTAATCGAGAGCTAAATGGCTTTATTATATTGTCTTTCCCGAAGATCTCACGGAATACTTCTTTAAAGACAACGGTATCAGAAGCAATATCATAAATAAAAAATATGTCCCTAGATAATTCTGATATGATGTGCTGATATCCAAGCTCTTGTTCAATTTTACGATACTTTGTCATATGGTATGTCGTATCCATAGCAATACAGGAATATACTGGAACAGGTTTCGTGCCTGAGGTGTATGTTTCCTGTATTTTATTACCACTGATCATAATCCACCGAAAGCTTCCACCTTGTTCTAAGATTCGAAAATGCAGGCTGAGCTTTGAATCCTTACGTAACCTCTGGGTAGCAATTTGCTGCGTAAGATATATCACGTCTGCTGAATAGACCGTCTTGGCCAATGCTATAGGCGCTTTATCAGCCTTATTTACTGTAGCATTTTCAATCAAGCTATAAAAGGTATCCGTTGCATCTAATATGGTCAGCTGATTATCCAATGCCAGTTTTGCGATACCACCTGGAGCGGACTCTGCCAATTCATCATTTCTACTTGTTATCTTATCGCTCATATTTATACCCTTCTATTATAAGTAATTAAAAAAGTAAAAGTAACTTTCTTCTTTATGTATGTCGATATAGTTTATATAATCTGAACACAAATAAGTCTTTTCTATTAGTATTATAATACGTTTTGTAACAAATTACAACTTTTCTAGCTTTTGTAACCACTGATTATACGGGCTTCTAGAACATTAATAATTTCCAAAACATTTATTATACACCTTGCATACAAAAATATTCATAACTAATGCAAAGTTAGTTAATATTTTTGTAGATTATTTAACATACTTGTGCTATAATGTCAGTGTTTTATTATAATAAGAGGAGGTAATACAATGGGTATACAAACAAATTCAGTACCCTTTGCAGGAACCAAGGAGCAGGAGGCTGCACTTCTACAAATCATCGATCAACATTCTGGTGATAAAGGCTCTCTGATGCCAATCTTACAAGAGGCTCAGGGTATTTATGGTTATCTGCCGATTGAAGTTCAGACTATCATATCAAATAGAATGAATATTCCCATGGAAAAAATATATGGGATTGTAACCTTCTACTCTCAATTCTCTCTGTCTCCAAAGGGAAAATATAAGGTATCTGTCTGCATGGGAACTGCTTGCTATGTTAAGGGATCTGGTGATATTTTTAACAAACTAAAAACGATATTAGGTATTGAAGACGGCGAATGCACTGCCGATGGCAATTACTCACTTGAATCCTGTCGTTGTATCGGTGCATGTGGATTAGCACCAGTTATAACCATTAATGATGATGTTTATGGTAAATTAACTGCAGATGATTTGGATGGCATAATTTCTAAATACAAATAAGATGTTGACGGAACTTTCTTTAAATGTACTGGATATCACAAATAATTCTATCCGTGCTAATGCAGACCAGATAGAAATTGAAGTACGGATTAATCGTATCGATGATACTCTTTTAATTCGTATCACTGACAACGGCTGCGGTATGACCAAGGAGCAGCTTGCAAAAGTAGAGGATCCTTTTTATACCACGCGAAACACACGAAGTGTTGGTTTAGGAATTCCATTTTTCAAACAGGCTGCACTTAGCACTGGTGGAAGCTTCCGGCTGGAATCAAATCCCGGAATCACAACTACCGTAACGGCAGTCTTTGGTTTAACCCATATTGACCGTATGCCCTTGGGAGATATGAACAGTACAATATATGCTTTGATTATAACGAATACACAGCTAGATTTTTTGTATACCTATGAACTAGACGGTAAGGAATTCCGGCTAGATACAAAAGATCTGCGACAAATTCTTGGTGATATTCCACTGGATGCCCCCAAGGTCTCTCAATATATTAAAGAATACTTAAAGGAAAACCAGGAGGAAGTGAATGGAGGGTACTATGCTTAGTATCAACACCATTAATCTCTGGTAGATCAGCTTGTAAAGCTGTATCAAGTACTTAATGAAATATAGTAACGGGATTTATTAAATAGGAGGAAATTAGATGAAATCTCTAGAAGAGCTTAAAGCAATTAGGGAGAGTAT
Source organism: uncultured Herbinix sp. (assembly GCA_964391115.1). GTDB lineage: Bacteria > Bacillota > Clostridia > Lachnospirales > Lachnospiraceae > Mobilitalea. The sequence continues at coordinate 6,187 of CAYMLE010000065.1, forward strand.
GCAGGCTCAGATGGGTCTTCGCAATGATAGCCATGATCAAACCAGAATCGTTGTAGGTATGGCTACCTGCGGTATTGCCAGCGGTGCAAGACCTGTATTAACTGCTCTTTCCGACGCAGTACAGACAAAGGGTCTGTCCAATGTTGCCGTAGTTCAGACTGGCTGTATTGGTCTCTGTCAATTCGAGCCTATCGTTGAAGTTTTAGAACCTGGCAAGGACAAGGTAACTTATATAAAAATGACACCGGAAAAGGCGCTTGAGATAATTGATCAACACATCATCCGTGGTCAGGCTGTGAAGAAATATACCATATCCGAGACAATCGGTTAACCAAAGGAGGTCACATAATGTATCGTTCACATGTATTGATTTGTGGTGGAACCGGATGTACTTCCTCTGGCAGTACCAAAATCATAGAATTATTACAGGAAGAACTTCAGAACGTTGGTCTTAAGGAAGAGGTTGCCGTAGTACAAACCGGTTGCCACGGACTCTGTGCTTTGGGTCCTATTATGATCATCTACCCAGAAGATACCTTCTTTGCGCTTGTTAAGACTGATGATATTCCCTAATTGGTTATTGAGAATTTGCTAAAAGGCCGTATCGTTACTCGTTTGCTATATCAAGAAACCGTAACAGACGATGGAATTAAATCCTTAAATGATACTGATTTCTACAAAAAGCAACACCGTATTGCATTACGTAACTGTGGTGTTATCAATCCAGATTGTATTGATGAATATATTGCAACCAATGGTTATGAGGCCCTAGGCAAGGCATTAACCGAATACACTCCCGACGAAGTTATCCAAACGATTTTGGATAGTGGTCTACGGGGCCGTGGAGGCGGTGGTTTCCCGACCGGCTTAAAATGGAAGCTTGCTAAGGGAAATGACGCTGACCAAAAATACGTTTGCTGTAATGCGGATGAGGGAGATCCAGGTGCGTTTATGGATCGATCCGTTTTAGAGGGAGATCCGCATGTTGTTTTAGAGGCTATGGCTATCGCTGGTTACGCAATTGGTGCTTCCCAGGGATATATCTATGTTCGAGCAGAATATCCAATCGCTGTAGATCGTCTTCAGAAGGCCATTGTACAAGCAAGAGAATATGGTTTATTAGGCAATAATATCTTTGATACAGATTTCAGCTTTGACATTGATTTAAGGCTTGGTGCTGGTGCCTTTGTATGTGGTGAGGAAACTGCACTGATGACCTCTATCGAAGGTAACCGTGGTGAACCTAGACCCCGTCCTCCGTTCCCTGCACAAAAAGGACTTTTCCAAAAGCCTACTATTTTAAATAACGTTGAGACCTATGCTAATATTCCTCAAATCATGTTACACGGACCTGAATGGTTTGCTTCCTTAGGTACCGAAAAATCCAAGGGTACCAAGGTATTTGCATTGGGTGGCAAGATTAACAATACTGGTCTTGTAGAGATTCCCATGGGTACTACACTCCGCGAGGTAGTAGATGAAATCGGTGGAGGTATTCCAAATGGTAAGAAATTTAAAGCAGCTCAAACCGGTGGTCCTTCCGGCGGCTGTATACCGTTAGAGCATTTTGATGTTCCGATCGATTATGATAACCTGATCCGTATCGGCTCCATGATGGGCTCCGGTGGTCTCATCGTAATGGATGAAGACAACTGTATGGTTGATATCGCCAAGTTCTTCTTAGAGTTTACTGTAGAAGAATCCTGTGGAAAATGTACTCCTTGTCGTATCGGAACCAAGCGCCTCTTAGAGATTCTAGAGAAGATAACAGAAGGAAATGGTACCATGGAAGATCTTGACCGTTTGGAAGAGCTCTGCTATTACATTAAAGAAAATGCCCTTTGTGGTCTTGGTCAAACAGCTCCGAACCCGGTATTATCCACACTGCGTTACTTCAAGGATGAGTATATTGCCCATGTAGTGGATAAAAAGTGCCCTGCTGGCGTATGTAAATCATTATTATCCTATACGATCGACGCTGATAAGTGTAAGGGTTGTACCCTATGTGCAAGAGTTTGCCCGAATGGTGCTATTACCGGTAAGGTCAAAGAAGCCCACATTATCGAACAAAGTAAATGTATCAAGTGTGGTGCTTGTATGGAAAAATGCCGCTTTGATGCCATTTTCAAGAGGTAAAGGAGGAAAATATGGAAACTATAAATATTAAAATAAATGGCATGTCCCTTGATGTACCGAAGGGTTCCACTATTTTAGAGGCTGCCAAACTGGCTCATATTGATATCCCTACCCTTTGCTTTTTAAAGGAAATCAATGAAATCGGTGCATGCCGTATCTGTGTTGTAGAGGTAAAAGGCGCTAGAAGCCTTGTTGCTTCCTGTATGTATCCGGTGGCAGAAGGTATGGAGATTATGACCAACACTCCCAAGGTACTGGATTCTCGCAAAAAGACGTTGGAACTTATCCTATCCGACCATGATAGAAAATGTTTATCCTGCGTGAGAAGTGGTAGTTGTGAGCTTCAGAAGCTATGTACGGATTTAAAGGTAGAAAACGAATTATTATATGCAGGGGAACAAAATCATTTTGATTTAGATCTCTCTTCTGCCCATATGGTACGTGATAATAATAAATGTATTCTTTGTAGACGTTGCTCCGCTGTCTGTGAAAAGATTCAGGGTATTGGAGTAATCGGTGCCAATGAGCGAGGCTTTGCAACTACAATCTCCTGCGCCTTTGATATGGGATTAGCTGAAACCAGCTGTGTTTCTTGTGGCCAGTGTATTGCAGTATGCCCGACCGGTGCTCTCTATGAGAAGGACTTTACCACTGAGGTATTTGAAGCAATCGCTGATCCCGAGAAATATGTTATCGTCCAGACTGCACCAGCGGTCCGTGCTGCACTGGGTGAAGCCTTCGGTTATCCGATTGGCACCAATGTAGAAGGCAAGATGGTAGCGGCCCTTCGTCGCTTAGGGTTTGATATGGTATTTGATACTGATTTCGCAGCCGATCTTACGATTATGGAAGAAGCTACTGAATTCTTAGATCGAGTTCAGAACGGTGGTGTTTTACCGCTCATAACCTCCTGTTCACCAGGATGGATCAAATACTGTGAACATTATTATCCTGACATGTTAGAAAACCTATCCAGCTGTAAATCTCCTCAGCAGATGTTTGGTGCTATTACGAAGACCTACTATGCTGAAAAGATGGGCCTAGATCCCGAAAAGATTGTCATGGTTAGTGTTATGCCTTGTACCGCTAAGAAGTTTGAGATTGCCAGAGACGACCAGAATGCAGCCGGTGTTCCCGATGTAGATATCTCTATTACAACCAGAGAATTGGCTCGTATGATAGAAAGAGTTGGTTTAAACTTTAATTCCTTACCGGAAGAGAAGTTCGACGATCCTCTTGGAAGATCTACTGGTGCAGGTGTTATCTTCGGCGCTACCGGCGGTGTAATGGAAGCTGCTTTAAGAACAGCCGTTGAAACCTTAACTGGGGAAGAGCTGAAAAGCTTAGACTTTATGGAAGTTAGAGGAACCAAAGGAATCAAAGAAGCTACCTATCATATCGCAGGCATGGATGTTCATGTAGCTGTTGCATCCGGTCTGGTAAATGCGAAAAAGGTTCTTGAAGATGTTAAGTCCGGAAAGGCAAATTACCATTTTATCGAGATAATGGGATGCCCCGGTGGCTGTGTAAACGGCGGTGGTCAACCGATTCAGCCCGCCACAGTAAGAAACTTCACAGATATCCGTAGCTTAAGAGCAAGCGCACTTTACAATCTGGATGCTGCTATGCCGCTTCGTAAATCCCATGAGAATCCGTCTGTAAAACAGTTATATGACGAGTATCTTGGTAAACCTGGAAGCCATAAGGCTCATGAAATTTTGCATACCACTTATGTAAAAAGAACGGTTAATCAGTTGTAATCTTTATTAAAACATAATGAAATATTATAAAATACCCCAGAGGTTGTACCAGTAGGTAACGTTTTACTGCATCTGTAGTCCGCCAAGCAGTAAGATATACCGAATTCAGCCCCTGGGGTTTTTTTAGACTAAACTTATATGACCGACTACAACTAATATGTCCGACTACAACTAATATGTCTGACTACAACTAATATGATCGACTATAACCAATAAAAAAACACCCCGGGGGGACGGAGTGTTTTTAAGATATCTAATATATAGGAATGAATGCTGATTGCTGTCAGTTGTAATCAGTATCCATATTAACCTAGTTATCTATGTATGTCTTATTTACCAAAGTAGCGATTAAGTAAGCCTTCAAATGCCTTACCGTGTCTTGCCTCATCCTTAGCCATCTCATGAACGGTATCATGAATTGCATCCAAGTTTGCTGCTTTTGCACGAACTGCAAGATCTTTTTTACCCATGCAAGCACCATTTTCAGCTTCTACTCTTAATTGAAGGTTTTTCTTAGTACTGTCAGTAACTACTTCGCCAAGAAGCTCTGCGAATTTAGCTGCATGTTCGGCCTCTTCCCAAGCTGCTTTCTCATAGTATAAGCCCACTTCAGGATATCCTTCTCTATGAGCTACTCTTGCCATTGCAAGATACATACCTACTTCTGTACATTCACCCATGAAGTTCATTTTAAGGTCGTTAATAATATCCTCAGAAACACCCTTTGCAACTCCAACCACATGCTCATCGGCCCAAACTAAATCTCCAGTCTGTTCTGTAAACTTTGATGCGGGAGCTTTACAAATAGGACAAGCCTCCGGTGCATTCTCTCCTTCATGAACATAACCACATACTTGACATACATACTTTTTCATTCTTTTTTTCTCCTTATGTTAAATTTCATATTACTAATAATAGTAATAATTACTGTTATGGATATATAATACAATAAATTTATACCTTTGTCAATAGTTTTATTACTTTTTTTAAGTAATATTGCTTCATTTCTTAATTAATTTAAACACATATTGTTCCATATCACACAAAAAGCTCAGCAGTAAGCTGACTTACTCTGAGCTTTCATATTAAAGTACCTTTCATAGGAATACTTTAAACGTATTCCTTCACTGTTCCAAGCACTCTGCACATTTACCGTAAAAATAAGTGACATGACCTTCGATTTTACCACCAAACAGAGCATTTGCAATCACATTGATATGATCTATGGATTCCATCTTTATATCCGCTATACGGCCACATTCTTTACACACAAAATGATAATGTGGTTTGGTGTCTCCGTCAAATCGAACGCTTCCGTCCTGACAATCAATTTTGATTATATCGCCTAACTCCGCTAGCAGGTTTAAGTTCCTGTATACCGTCCCTAGACTTATATTCGGCAATTGATTACGTATATTCATATATACTGTATCTGCAGTGGGATGATCTTTTGTTTGCGTCAAGTATTCCTTAATGGCCTCCCGCTGCCGACTATATTTTGTTACTGCCATTGTTCTCACTCCTAAACTCAAGTGAAACTGAAATCAATTCACTTAATATAATAACAATTATTATTATTATATCGATATATACTTTATCTGTCAAGGTCTTCTAAGAATCTAGTACATTACATGTACTTTTTTCGATGACTGTATAACAGAAAGATAGCATATATTTTCACTCAAAGTTTTCGAAAATGAAATTATTTTCTAGTAGCAGGCTCAATATTAATACTTTTCCCCTTTATTTTAGCTGACTTCATGGTCAGGATAACGTCAGAGGCATATTCTCTCGGTACCTCGACAAAGGTATACTTATCATACATGTCGATAGATCCAATTAATTTTCCAGGCATCCCAGTTTCACCAGCAATTGCACCTAGGATATCTCCTGGTCTCACATTCTGTTTTTTGCCAAGATTAACAAAGAGTCTTACCATTCCAGCTTCTGCACCGGTGTCACCAAAATCGTCGTAGGTCTTTTCTTCCGGACTTCGTTCATCACCAATTGCCATTTGTAGAAAAGCAGCTGCTAAATCAAGGGCAGTATAACCCTTTTCATTGATTCTTTCCTCAATCACATCGATCATTTTACTCTGATCATCATTTTCGATTAAGGTTTCTATCTTCTCCAATAACTTCTCCGCTTTTATCGCAGTTACATCATTCAGAGACGGAATTGGCTGAACTTTTATCTTGGTCTTACAGTATCTTTGGATATCTCTAAGCTTATATACTTCTTTTCCTACGACTAAGGTAAATGCTCTACCTTCTCTACCTGCTCGGCCAGTTCTTCCTACCCTGTGGACATAATACTCATCGTCTTGAGGAACGTCATAGTTAAATACCGCTTCCACATCATCTACGTCAATTCCTCTTGCAGCCACATCGGTTGCTACCAGAATTTCAGTCTTACCATTACGGAAGCTATGCATAACTCGGTCTCTCTGAACCTGCTTCAGGTCGCCATGAAGTCCCTCAGCAAAATATCCCCTGCCCTGTAGATTACTTGTTAGTTCATCTACCATTCTCTTTGTATTACAGAATACCAAAGACAGCTTTGGATTATATATATCTAGGAGTCTAGAAAGTACCTCCTCTTTATTTTTCGGACTTACCTCATAGTAGAATTGTTCAATCTTTGGAACTGTCAGCTCCTTCTTGATCACTCGAATCATTGCCGCATTCTTCTGATAGGTTCTGGCTATCTCAAGGATGGGTCCTGGCATAGTCGCAGAAAACAATGCTGTCTGTCGTTCTTCTGGAATATCCGAAAGAATTGTCTCAATGTCTTCACGAAAGCCCATGTTTAGCATCTCATCCGCTTCATCAAGTACCACAAACTTGATGTGCTCAAGACGAAGAGTTTTTCTTCTCATGTGATCCATTACACGGCCGGGTGTACCGATAATTATCTGTACTCCTCCCTTAAGAGAGCGGATCTGCTTTGAGATCTCCTGTCCACCATATACGGGAAGAATTTTAATAGCACTCATGTATTTACTCAATTTACGGAACTCTTCTGCAACTTGAATTGCCAGTTCTCGGGTAGGACACAATACGAGAGCTTGCAGTCCTTTTTCTGCTGGATCTATCTTCTGTAACAATGGTATGCCAAAAGCTGCTGTCTTACCGGTTCCTGTCTGTGCTTGACCGATAATATCAGTACCTTCTAGCATAACAGGGATTGCCTTTGCCTGTATGGGTGATAATTCCTCAAAACCCATATCCTCTACTGCCCGTACTATACTGGGACTTAACTTTAGTTCTTCAAATCTGTTTGTTTCCATTCTCATTTCCTTTCAATGTTTCTTAATTAATATATTCTCCATCCTCCGCTTATCCTATGTATCATTGTACAAGGATCATCGCATTTTGGTTGTTTTCAACAAAACAGCTCTTAGTCTGCCTGGACCAAGAGCTGATACAAGTTAACAATATCATAAATTAAAGCAGGTACTTGCGTAGTATAACATTTGTGCTAAATCTTGTCAAGAACAGGGATT
>CAYMLE010000066.1:0-13357 GCA_964391115.1 uncultured Herbinix sp.
GCCCACAATTGTATATGTATTCCCCTTTTTGATTAGAAAAAATAATTGCAGCTGTTTTTGATACTAGATCCAATGTAAACCAAGAGGAACTACCTAAGGTCGCACCATTATGAAAGATAACAGGATTGCGGTGCATATCAGTCCAAAAGCCATGATAATTCCTTGGGGTTACACCATCTGCATAATATAGAGTGGGAGAAAGCATTCCTTCTAAGGTCTGTTCTTCTCCGAATAACGGTGATTGTTCACCCTCAGACGGCATCAGTGCCTGTGCAAATTTAATTATATCATTCAGCGTTCCAGTTGCCATCCCGGCAGGATATAATGGAAGATAATATAGGGAGGTACCAAGAGATTTGTTATCAATGGTATAACATTTTTGTTCCCTACGTTTGGCCGCTACCCAAGGATTGTCTGAAAGTGTGGGATTTAAGGCCGTTTGTTCCATTCCTAGAGGTTGGAATATATGTTCATGAACGTAATCGGCATAGGACTGACCGCTAACTCGTTCTACAATATAACCAGCCAGTGCTGTTCCCCAATTAGAATAAGCAACAATGGTACCAGGTTCATAAACCTGTTCCGGTTCAATATACTGTAGAGCTTTTCCTAAGGGAAGTATATCCTCTACGTTCTCCACAAATAAATCGGTGGAGGTCTCCTGCCAACCAGCATTATGGTTCATTAGATTTAACATAGTTATCTTGTTACTAAATTTTAATTTCGATAAAAGCCATCGGGTAGATAATTACGAATATCCGTATGTAAATCAAGTATTCCTTGCTCCTCCAGCTGCATAACGCTAACCCATGCAAGAAGTTTCGTCATAGATCCCCATTCAAATACAGTATTCTCGTCATTAGGGAATAAATGTTCAAGATCTGTATACCCATATGCCTTCTCCAATAATATGTCACCAGCATGTAATACGGCTACGGATACTGCCGCTGTAGTACTCTCATGCTTTTTGACATAGGTATCGATGGTTTCTTCTAAATCGGAATAGAATATACCGGAGGGCAAATTTCCGGTGGGAAACATCTCATTCTCTTCTGCAGATACTCCTTTGTTAGTAGAAGCTGTCAATACCAATATTAGTAATATCAAGATAATACTTACGAATCGTTTCATGCTTCGTCCTCATTTCTTCGCTGAGTAATTGATTCCCACGCGAGACTATATATATTATAAAAAGAACAAAATAGATGAGGCAAATACAGTGATTACATACCCAAACGAGAATGTGTAAACCCACCATATAGCTACCTCATCTATTATAGTATATTTAGTCTTCGATTACCATAATTTACAAAATGATTTTATGAAAGATATTAGCTACTCTTTACGATAAGTATTAACCTTCCTTTGAGCATCCGTGATTAAAGTATCAAGATTTATTTCATCCTTCAGGTATGCATGGAAATCAGCAAGAAATATATCTACCAGCAAAGTAAATTGAGTCTCTGTCATTTCATATATTTGATATAAATCATCAAAAATACAGTGTTTGGATATCGACCTCGATCTGAAATTAAATAAAGTACAAATTATATCTATATTCCAAAGTTATATTATAAGTTTTTCACATTCAGCGCTCTGAATGAATTCAAAACAGCTAATACCGTTACTCCCACATCAGCAAATATTGCTGCCCACATGGTGGTTAACCCGATGGAACTTAATAACAACACAATAACCTTGACTCCAATCGCAAAGACAATGTTTTGGTTTGCGATACGTAAGGTCTTCTTCGATATTTTAATAGCTGTAGCGATCTTCGAGGGTTCATCTGTCATAATAACGATATCCGCTGCTTCGATTGCAGCATCCGAGCCTAAGCCACCCATTGCAATACCGATATCAGCCCTAGCTAATACGGGAGCATCATTGATTCCGTCGCCGACAAAGGCTAAGTTGCCTTTCTCAGATGTGCCAGACAGAAGTGCTTCTACCTTCTCAACCTTATCAATGGGGAGCAATTGGGCATAATATTGATCGATGTTAAGCTGCTTCGCAACCTTTGAAGCTACCTCTTGCATATCACCGGTTAACATAACCGTTTGTTTAATATTGGCTCTTTTAAGTTCGTGAATTGCCTGGGCAGAATCATCCTTGATTTCATCGGCTATAACGATGTAACCGGCATAAACCTGATCTATGGCGACATGAACAACGGTTCCAATCGGTTCATTTCGATCATAGGGTATATTCATCTTCACCATCAATTTCTTGTTCCCGGCCATAACCTTCTTACCATCAACTATAGTGATAACACCATGGCCTGATATCTCTTCTGCTTCAGAGATACGCCCATGATCGATCTCCTTACCATAGGATTTCTTTAAGGAGTTCGAAATCGGATGATTCGACAAGCTTTCTGCATAAGCAGTTAATTCTAATAATTTCTCCTGAGAGATGTCCTTAGCGTGAATCTCCTGGACTTGAAAGACTCCCTTCGTTAAGGTTCCGGTCTTATCAAATACGATAATCTCAGTTCTCGCTAATTTCTCTAAGTAATTACTACCTTTAACCAATATTCCTCTCTTTGAAGCTCCACCGATACCTCCAAAGAAGCTTAAGGGTATCGATATTACCAAGGCACAGGGACAAGAAACAACCAAGAAGGATAAGGCTCGGTATGTCCATACGTTGAAGCTAGCATCCTTTATCACCAGGGGAGGTATAATTGCAAGAAAAACAGCTATAATTACAACCACCGGAGTATAATACCGGGCAAAACGAGTGATAAATTGTTCGGAATGAGATTTTTTACTACTAGCATTTTCGACAAGATCAAGAATCTTACTAACGGTTGAGTCCTCATATTCCTTAGTAACCTCAGCGGTTATGACACCATTGATATTGATACAACCGCTTAAAAGATCATTACCTACCTCAACCTCTTTAGGAAGGGATTCTCCGGTTAAGGCGGAGGTATCTAGAGTAGAGCTTCCCTCAATTACCTTACCATCCAGAGGAACCCTCTCTCCTGCTTTGATTACAATAATATCTCCGATTTTAACCTCATCTGGATCCATCTTGATCAGTTCATCGCCCTGCTTTACATTGGCATAATCTGGGCGAATGTCCATAAGGCTAGCAATGGATTTTCTAGATTTATCAACAGCAAAGCTTTGAAATAGTTCTCCTACCTGATAAAATAACATTACAGCAACACCTTCCGGATACTCTGCAATTAGCATCGCACCAACGGTTGCCACAGTCATTAAGAAGTTTTCGTCAAATACCTGTCCGCGGATAATGTTTTTTATTGCTCTCAGTGCTACATCTCCACCGACGATGACATAGCTGATAAGATATAATACAATATTTATTATTTCATTATTAAAATTGATAAGTAAAGCAGCGGCAAATAGAATACTACCTAAGATGATTCGCCATAAACGTTTTTTCATATAAATCCATCCTTTATGCCTTTTTCATTGTGGTATCAGGCTCAATTTTTTTAACAATTTTTTCTGCTGATTGGATGATCGAGGGCATCTGATCATCTTCTCCCTCGATTACTAGCTTCTGAGTCATAAAATTAACTGTAGCCTCTTTTACACCTTCTAATTCATTGATGGCCTTCTCCATTTTGGCCGCACAATTTGCACATCCTAAACCATTAAGTATAAATTTCTTCTTCATCATAATAAATCCTCCCAAAAATAAATTAAATAACTGGATATAGCTAAATTCATACAATTACAAAGACTGAATCTCTATAACGACTGTTTGTAATAGATTATATATATTATTACAATACGTACAAATCAAAGTGTTAAAGAAAAATCATTAAAGGATGATCTGTAACTATAAATAATCATTAAGAATAATCAGTATGAGTGATCATAAAAATAATCTGTAATGTATGAATGATTGAACAAGTAATCATTTGATTAACTAAAAAAATATAATACATAATTTTTATTAGTAAAAATTTGCGAGTAAAAATTATTTGAACGTAAAAGCGATTATATTACTCATTTATATGCACTAAGCCTTGATCAAAGATCTGCCTTACATGATCATCATTCAAGGAATAATAAACGATTTTACCATCTTTTCGGAACTTCACTAAACTAGACTGCTTTAATACTCTTAATTGATGAGAAATCGCTGACTGCGTCATATTAAGAAGAACTGCTATATCGCAGACACACATTTCAGCTTCATCCAAAGCCCAAAGGATTTTAATTCGTGTACTATCCCCAAACACCTTAAAAAACTCTGCCAGATCATACAGGGTCTCTTCCTGTGGCATTTTCGCTTTAACTTGATTAACCACGTCTTCATGAATCACATCACAGGAACAGCGTTCGATTGGTTCTGTATTTCTAATCATCTTCTCACCTCATTCAATTAATATTCTTTTTAATGTGAACAATTATTCATATGTTCATATAGTATTATATTCCATGTGTTTTAATATGTCAATATACATATGAACAACTATTCATATATTTATGTGACTGCTTTTTGTGTGATATATTTAGAATGAATTTATTGAAAGCTATCGTTTATTATCGGAACACGATATCAATAATCATCATAACAAAGCACAAAAAAGGCCGCTTCAAAAGCGGTCTTTATATGAAACTACATATATAATAATATCTGATATTAAAGTCGTTGTTCTCCAACAATACGTTCTAACTCCATAACCTCTGCCCTAGATAATTCCTGGTTTTTTAGATACTCATTCAGGAAGTTACTAAGTGAACCATTATATAATTTATTTAATAATACCTTGGTCTCAATACTTTGTACTGTTTTTTTGGATACAGCGGCTCTGCATAAGAAACCAGGTTCCTCACGCTTAACAGCTCCCTTATCAATTAATCGCTTAATAACGGTATAGGTTGTATTCTTCTCCCATCCGATATACTCTTTAATGATTTTGGATATATCCTTTGCAGCCAATACTTTATTGGACCACAATAATTCCATAATATTTAGTTCTCCCTCGTGAAGCCGTAGATCTGGTAATGGCATTATAATGACACCCCTCATTGTATTATTGTGAACTACTTCTGTAGAACTTAGAAGACACTGGATGTAACAACGGTCGTTTGTGTTTGCGCTGAATAGATCTGAGAAATAGATATTCTTTTATAGGCATAAAAAATACCAGTTCGCATTCTATAATAAAGCAAGTACTACTTCTGTAGAATATTTCTGGATAGTCCGATCAGCTGCTCTCTACACTGGTAGACGGAGCCTTGTATTACTATACTAATGTAATACAATGGATTTGTCAATCATAAATCTTAAGAAATTCTTAAATAATTAGTAATAATTTGTCTTTACAAACAAAAAGCCGCATAATAAGGAACGTATTTTATCTGGTTTGTAAATTCAAAATTTTTCGAGGAGATTTTTATGGAATAAGTAAAATTGTACTTTTGCTTCAGTATACTGACACATTTTGAGCGGGTATTATCACTGATGTATATTTCCAACGGGATCAACTCTTGATCCTTCGGCAGTATGTAATCTACCTTAGCCATAGAATCCGACTCCCAAAACATAAGGGGATATCCCTTGGCATGAAGTGTTTGTGCTATATAATTCTCAAGTAAAGCCTTTCTTATGGAGGTTTCTGATGCTAGTTGCTTATCCTGGACGATCTTAGAATATAGAAAACCTACATCTGGAAGATACAACTTAAAACTGTTGCTCGTCTCCAACTGCTTCAATAATAGGTTAAGTGATTCCTCATTATTATTACTGATCTCCTTCAATAGCTCTTGCAGTAACTCGGAAGGACATTTCGTGGTTTGGATGACATAATTGAGTACCTTTAGATGATGTATGGCTTCCTTATACATAGTATGAGTCGTCCCTTTACGAATCAAATTATATTGAAATTTCTTATTGGTCTTTATCAGCTGCTGAGGAAGGCTGTCTATGACCTGGTTCATTTTTAAGGCTTCACTGTCATCAAAGTCCTTCATGAGATAATCATGGTAAGCACTAAGCTGTAGACAGTGCTGCTCTGATATGTTCATAAGAGAATTAAAATTAAGATACTCATTGATTACTCCGGGCATACCACCGATTTGCAGGTACAGCTCATGGAAGGCAAGTAGCTCCTTATGTACAATGTCAGGAAGAGGCTTATTTGACTCATAATGAGTCCGTATCGCCTCGATATACCAAGAATTAGCCGTAGCCAGAAGAAATTCATCAAACTCCAAGGGGTGAATAGGAAGTGCAAAACATTGATCAAGTTGATAAATATAGAGTGGGCTACTGGTAATAACGATAATTTTTGGAAACGTGCCTTGGTTTTGTAACGATGAAAGCTGTTCTAGAGCAGTCGTACTATATGTGATTTCGTCCAGAATTAGTACCCTGCTCTCTGGCTGGGAATCCTCCGGAATATGGAATAGTTTAAGTAGTCGCTCTGCAATATCATTTGCAGTTCCATAAAAGAGGTCATGGGTTCCGGGATCTCTCTCAAAATTCAGATAGAGGATGTGCTCATAGAAGGACCTAGCATAATCATAGGCTAAATAAGTTTTACCAACCCCCTTGGCACCGGTCAACAATACCGGCTTTCCGCTCTGTATTTGATTCCATTCAATCAATTTATCTATTATTTTTCTCTTCAATGGATAATCCCCTTACCAATGAATGTTTACCCATACAAAAGTTTTGGGCAAACATTTGGTTAGCCTTTTAATTTATTTAGTAAATCGATAAAATACTTCGGAAGTGGTGCTGAAAACTCAACATATTCCTTTGTGGAGGGATGAATAAAGCCCAAAACACCAGCATGTAAGGCTTGGCCTTCCAGATGAAAGGGGTCCTTAGCAGGTCCATATACCGTATCACCTAGTAATGGATGATGAAGGCTTGCCATATGGACGCGAATCTGATGGGTCCGTCCTGTCTCAAGGGAGCATTCAATATGGGCATACTTATTCTTGAGATTTTCAATTACTCTATAATTTGTGGCAGCATACTTACCATTTTTATGGTTGATGCCCATCTTTTTACGATCCTTCTCATGTCTTCCGATGGGAGCTTCTACTCTGCCATCCTCAGTTTTGAAAGTACGATATACAAGGGCTTGATATCTGCGGGTTATGGAATGAACCTTCAGCTGTTCCGCAATAAAATGATGAGCTTTATCATTTTTACAAACCACCATAACTCCGGTAGTATCCCGGTCTATTCGATGTACGATGCCCGGTCTCATTACTCCGTTGATCCCGGATAATTCACCCTGACAATGATATAACAGGGCATTCACCAGGGTACCATCGGCATGTCCAGCCGCCGGATGTACAACCATTCCCTTTTGCTTATTGATTATTATGATATCCATATCCTCATACAGAATATCCAGAGGAAGGTTCTGAGGGGCGATTTCAAGCTCTTTAAGCTCGGGTAGGTATAAAGTTACGACTTGTCCTGCTTTGACCTTTAAATTGGATTTTACGGGCTTGTCAGAGATCAAAACCAGATTGTCTTCGATTAATTTTTGGAGATAGGATCTGGAATAGTCCGATAATGCTTCGGATAGGTATTTATCAATTCGAATACCGGTATTCAACTCATCTACTGTAAGTATAATTTCCTGACTAAGACCACTGGGAAGCCCTGTTTCGCTTTCTTCTTCAGAATCGAAATCTCCATCCAGCTCAATTTACGTGGTTGATTCTATCGCTCGATCTTCTTGTATCGATAGATTCAAGCTTTTATCCTCATTTTCTCCGGTAATATACCCGTCCTTGATCATATTACGATGCATCCTTTCTATCTGTATCCGATTTCTCTTGGCTTTTCTTTTCTCTTGTAAAGATGTGATCAATGAACTCGAAATCCTTCTCTTTATAGTAAAAGACAGCCAGAGCAAATAACAGAAAACAGGATACGGTAAGGTACATATCTGCTACGTTAAACAAAGGAAAATCAATAAGTTCAAAATAGATAAAATCAACAACATAGCCAAGGGTTACACGGTCAATAAAATTACCGATTGCTCCAGCTAATATAAAAACCCAAATAAGTAGGATTGGTGTAAATCTTTTATTCCTAGGTATTTTAAAATAAAAATAGATTAAAAATGCTACCAGTACAACGGTAAGGATAATTAAAAAATTCATCTTACCGCTTAGAATACCCCAGACGGCACCATCGTTTTCATGGTATTGCAGCCGAAATACCTTAGGTATTATGGAAAAGGGACCTTTTTGTAATAATATAGTCTTTGCCCAGTATTTCGTACCCTGGTCTATCGCTATTAATAGGATAAAGTATAAAAGATGTCTTAAGCGTTGTTTCATGGTTACCTCCATATGGTTAGTAAGTACTTACATGGTATCGGTACAAATAAATCGGATTGCATCTAGCATCTCCTCCGGAGTAACGGTAGGATCGATAAAGGAATCACCGAGTTTCTTTAAGAGAATAAATCGGATTTTATTCGAATCCATCTTTTTATCTAGCCGAGTAACCTGATAGATATCCTGCGGATTTAAACCATCAATGCGAACGGGTAGAGCAAAGGCTGTAATGGTATCTAGGAGGTCTTTTAGCTCAGTCTGTATCAAATAACCTCTCTTATAAGACAGATAAGCTGCAGCAGCCATTCCGACAGCGACACACTCTCCATGCAACAGCGTAAATTCTTTCAACTTCTCTACTGCATGGCCGATGGTATGGCCAAAGTTTAATAAAGCTCGATCGCCCAATTCCATAGGGTCCTCTTCCACGACGGCTTTTTTAAT
Source organism: uncultured Herbinix sp. (assembly GCA_964391115.1). Lineage (GTDB taxonomy): Bacteria > Bacillota > Clostridia > Lachnospirales > Lachnospiraceae > Mobilitalea. The sequence goes on from CAYMLE010000066.1 coordinate 8,745, forward strand.
TTGGCAGCTTCGATAGACCATACTTCTAAGAACCTCGTAAGACTTATTGGAAATATCCTCTCGATGCTCCTTTAGCCAGGAATAATAGTGAGGATCCTTAATTAGTCCGTGCTTAATGATTTCACCCATGCCGGAGTAAAATTCTCGATTCTTTAACGTATTAAGAGTGGAGAGGTTAATATAGACTAATTTTGGTTGGTGAAAGGCTCCGACCATATTCTTATATGCCTGAAAATCAACACCGGTCTTTCCTCCAATGCTGGAATCTACCATAGAAAGTAGGGTCGTTGGAATTTGTATAAAACGAATTCCCCGTAGATAGGTAGCCGCTACGTAACCGGTTAAATCTCCAACTACTCCACCGCCCAAGGCAATCAGTGCGTCCTTGCGATCAAAACCAGCTTTAATGAGCTGCTCATAGCATTCATATACGGTATTCAGGTTCTTACTGGCTTCTCCTGCAGGAAAAACGAAGCTTATCAAGGCTCCTGCGATCGGCTCTAATCGTTCAAGTATTTCCTTACGATATAAGTCACTAACATTACTGTCCGTAATTACCATGAGCTTTCTGCCCTTCAGGTCTAAGGCCATCAGTTTATCAGCTAGATAAGTAAAATCCTTCTCTAAACAGATATCATAGGAGGGCTTACCGTCATAATGTACCGTAAGTTGATTCTCAGTAGCTCCTTCAAAGGATAAAGGTATCATTCCAATGTTGTCGCCTGCCATATTCATTTTTTTATCAGAGTTCATATGATTCATAAAAAAGTGCATAACCACATTCTGATGATGAAAATGAGGTTATGCTATCCTCCTTATCTATTGTAAATTTATTATTTATTATTAAGGGTAAACGAAAAAAGATTACGCATAAAGTAGTATCTTGACGGAATATCGTCCTTTTTTCGTCTGATAACTGGTCCCTATATATTTGAATTTACCCATACCCCGAACCGATATCACATCATCTTCCTTCAGGGAATAGCTATTAGAGAGTACTTCTTTACTATTTACGAAAACCTTACCTCCCTCAATTAAGCCAGTTAGACTACTTCTGGAGGTATGAAAGGCTACGGACAGGATACTATCTAACCGAACAGAGGATACGGTACCTGTGATCTCCTTATAAACTGGTTGATAATCAAATTCCTTCTGGTCGATTATCGAGGTGCTGACCATGGTATGCTTTACCTTAACCAGCTGATCTACAATAAAAGTTGAAATTGTATTGGAACAAAATAGATACCCTTCATTTTGAAGAATCAGGATATCTCCTACTTTACTGCGATCAATCCCCAGATTTATAATGGCGCCTAAAAAATCTCGATGTGTCAAGGTGTCACTAAATTTATGATTCAATGGTTCTATCTTAATACAGTCAATGGGATAATCAATCTGTTCTGTATGATGAATGATATCACTTCCACAAAAACAAAGTATTTTCCTCTCGGCATCCGCAAAGCCGCCGTAAGTAAAATACTTTATTTCTGGTAATTCTTGTCTCATGTAAATAAAGATGTTCTGTTCATTGAGATTAAGAAAATCACTAAATAAATTAATACCACGATGATACGCGGCAGAAGCAAGATCGATAAATCGTCTACGTAATATTTGCTCGTCCTTATTCATACTGCATCATTACCTAAAACTTGGTCTGGAAGGTAGGAGGTTCAAAGCCGCTCTCCTGAATCAAATCCATATAATCCCCAGAAATATCAACGGTATCCGGTGATACGATAAAGATGCAGCTGGATATCCGATGGAGTTTACCATTAATGGCATAAACTGAGCCGGATACAAAATCCATAGTCCGTTGTGCCAGCTTATCATCAAAACCTTCCAGATTGATAACAGTTGCCCTTCCGGTTAACAGCATGTCACAGATCAACTGAGAATCCTCAAAGGTCGTTGGCTTCATGATAGAAACCTCGAGCCCTCTAAGGGTAGTACGGATTGGAACCACTTTACTAGCTGTGTTTCTTTCCATTCTTGAGATCCTTTCTTTTTTAAGGTCCGTCGGTACTTGATTCACCGAAGGCTGACTCTTAGGCTCCTCTTCATAGGATTCTGTTTTCTCTGCTCTGAATCGTTTTGGTTTTTTTCTTTCCTTCTCTAGATCCTCATCTAAATAATCGTCAAAATCATCTTCATCATCGGTTAATTTCATTGAGTTCAAAAAATTTTTGAATATATTAGGCATCGTACGATTCTCCCATCTATCTATAATTAAATTGACTTAGTGTAATCTCGTTCACCGAAGATGCCTGTCCCGACCCGGACCATCGTGGCACCCTCTTCTATGGCGACCTCGAAATCTCCTGTCATACCCATAGAAAGTATATTGAAATGGTCAAAATTCCCTTTAAGGTCATTATCAATGTTTTTTGTTTGTATGTCAATAAATAAATCATGCAAGTTCTTAAAATGTACCCTATTCTTCTCTGCATCCTCTACATAGGGGGCAATTGTCATAAGTCCTCTTAGACGGAGGTGTTTTAGCTTTGAAAGTTCAACCAACAGAGCATGAATTTCCTCTGTAGCTACGCCGTATTTTGTATCTTCATTCGCAATATTCACTTCAATCAATATATCACAAATCAAATCCTTCTTAGCAGCCTCCTCTTCAATCATTAGCGCGAGTCTTAGAGAATCGACGGAATGTATTAAGGTTGCCTTATCGATCACTTGCTTTACTTTATTTCGCTGAAGATGACCAATCAGGTGCCAATGAACCATCTCATCAAAGCTACCCTCAAGTTCCTCCTGCTTTTTGCATAGCTCCTGGACCTTGTTTTCACCAAAATGCCGGAGGCCTAAATGATAAGCTTCCATAACCATAGAGGATGGCTTGGTCTTACTAACGGCGATCAGAGTGACCTCTGAGGAATCCCTCTTGGCACGGCTGCAGGCAGCCTGTATTCGTTCTTCTATGTCATGTAAACGTTCCTTCATCATGCACGATCTCCTTTCAAGTCCATTAGACTGTCTGTTAATAGATAATAGCTTGTTCAATTGCAGTAGAACCGTCCAAAGCTATGTGGTCATATAGGGACAAACCATAGGAGGTACTCTTATTGACGATACAGTAGGCTTCATTCTGATATAGTATCTCAATACGTTTAAACACTGCATAACCGGTATTAACATTATATACACCGGTTAGCTTCCCTGTTTGAAACAGCTGGTAACTGTCCGTACTGTTAGGTGATTTGATACGAGTTGCACTCGTTGAATTAAATATTCGGGTGTCGATATAGCCATATAGATCATCCTGATAGTATATATCGGCAGCAACAAAGGTATACTTTACTTCACCAGTTTCAGAGTCGAAGTTCTCCTTGATAATACCGTTCTTGCCGCTATCAGCACCAATCGTAAAGTAATCCAAGGGAACTAGATAAAAATCCTTCTCTACGATAGCGGATAAGGGAAGTTTCAAACCCTCCACGGCATCCAAATGTAGTTGTATATCCAGATGACGATCCTGAATGTAATTTGTTAGATGCTTGTCCATACTTAGCTTTGCATAATACTCTGAGCCTTTCGTAAATAGGCTGAGATTCGCTGTGGTTTTAAAGTCATCCTTCCTAATCGTAAATGAGATCCTAGTCTGATCCTTTAATTTTTCATATTGTTCTATGGTCAAAGGCAGAAGGATGGACCAATCCTCCGAGGTTACTATTTTATAAATTGGACTATTCTGCGGGACCATATCTGTGGTTCGTAAGGCTATTCGCTGATAGTTTTCAGTCGAGAACATATCCGAAGTAATAAGATCCTCAGTTATTGTCTCATAGGAATCCATATAATATGTAATAATACCACTTTCAGGACTCTTCACAACCTGATAGGAATACGCTAGGCCGGTTTCATCTTGTATTGTTTGACCTTTTTCAATCATAGCCTGATTGAGTAGATCCATAACAGTACTTTTAGCATCCTCCTTAAATAAATAGACTGGATTGAAATTAGAATCCGTATAAGAGGATTGAAATTTATCGATTTCATATCGAAATCTAGCATTATTCTCCTTTGATGCAATAAAAGGCTCATCACTGGAGGTGATTACCTCTAGAATTTGCTGACTATCATCGACTGAATAGACCGAACTATTCTTCGCTACCCTAGCTGCATCCTCGTAAAAATACGAAATATATCCGGCGTTTTCTGAAGAGATAATCCTCTCCTCTCGAAGTATTAATCCAGTAACTAGATTATCCTCAATGGTGGTACCTTCTTTAACCTCATAGATGGACATATGCTCTTTCGTAAAATAGAGATAAACATTAATTATAATATATAAAAATAGGATTAAAAATATAATGACGCCAATATTGATACTCCTGCGCTTTCTAAATTTAACGACTCTTCGATTACTACCCAAGTTCTCATGCCTCCCATCACAGTATATTATACTGAAAATACATAGTAATTACAAGATAGGAAATTCGTAGGTATCCTTCAAGAAAAACTATTTATTTCCATTATGTTATGAATAATATCAAAAAAATTGGAAATTATAATAACAGATATTTTTCTAGGAAGTAATGCTTCAAAGGCATCATTAAAATTAATTTCTTATGCTTTCGCTTCCTGGACTATGATAAAGCAAG
>CAYMLE010000067.1:0-13356 GCA_964391115.1 uncultured Herbinix sp.
CTAATCCCGATATAATGAAATATTCCTTCTTCTTACTTGAAACACAACAGCTGGCCACAAAAATAATTCCTTTAATCAGGCCCGTTGAGAAGTTCTCGGCAATGATAAGCCCCAACAGTCCACTGATAAAGGCCAGCCCTAAAGATAGCATGGTAGATAAGGCCTGAACAGCATTTTTACTCTTAACACTTATTCCAACTAGGTAGCTGATGCTTAACACCGTTAACCCGAACATTATGCTGTTTATCCATAATAATAGCAGATTAACATTCAAGCTTCGGAAAGGATTACAGAGATAACCAGCCACCATAAATACTAGAAGATAACACATAACAAATACCAGATTTGCCATAATCAGTTGGGTGTTATAACTTCTTCCGGTGAGTGGCGAGGCAAAATGACGTCTTCTTACATCCATCCCATGGAAGGATAGCATAACGATACTGACACCACCGATAAAGCAAACAATCATGATATAACCTAGATAATTAAAGTAATAGCTGTTAAATTCATTCCCTAGCAAAGTATCATTCTTACGATCCACATCAAAAGTAACCTTAGTCTCCAGCTCAAGATTCTTATTTATATATGCATTCAACTCTTCTGCTGTAGCACCCTCCTGATACTTAATATATAACTTTGCAGTATTCAGATAATTATTGATTGCGGTATCTACAGTTACTGCCATAGAAGCATCTGGGATGGTAGCTTTTAACAGGGTAACAGGTCTTCCTGCTAGAATATCCTCTGTAAAATTCTCCGGGATTGTCAAGATATATGCTACCTGTTGATTAAATAGGGCATCCTGTCTGATTTCTTCATCATCCTTCAAATCCTTAAACTCCACATATTGTTCTAGATAGGTGAGCATTCCCTCTACAAGGACACTTCCCTTATCCTGATTAACATAGTGTAAGGGTACCTTCTTTGTATCAAACTCGCTACTGCTATCCCGAAAGATTGCGAAGGTAATTATAATCGTTATTCCGAGAAACATTATGCCATATAGTATAATGCTTAATAACTGCTTTTTCATTATCTTAAAATAGACACTATAAACTTGCATAGGTTTTCCTCCTTAATCCCAGGTAGGATGTTAATCCCATCAGTATGATCATCGCTCCCAAGATTATTAGGGTCAGAAAATATCGATCATAGGTATCATAATAATACAAGCTGAATAAGGCATCCGTTATCAGACCAACTGGATTAATGTAATTTATAAAAGGAGCATTCGATGCTATAAAAGTTCGCATTCCAGCAAACATCATACCGGAGAGAAAGGCACCCACCATAGTAATGGTACTAAGTGTTGCATACTTAACAGAGGCTTTCTTCCCACCCCAGGTCCCTACTAGGGCACCAAGAAACATACCGGCTACCGATCCAACCACACATAGGACTACAATATAGCCTAAATTGGCTCCAAACTGTATCTTTAGAACACTATACATATAGATAAATAGCAAAACAATACTGACCGCATGGACGGTGAAGGCTGCCAGCATATTACATAGAAACAGCTTCATCTTATGAATTGGTGAGATATTTATCCTGGCTCCTCTAAGGGATTGGTCTGCCTGGATGTTTATTACCTCATCCAATCCATAATTGCAGGCAAAGATACAGGTAAATGCTAATAAACTATAGAAATATATCAAAATAGGATTGGGATTCTTCCCATTTGTCTTCATTTGAACGAATTCCTCTTGCTGCATCATATCATCGATTAAACCTTCTGCCATGGCATTGGGATTCGTCGTTAGGATGGTTTGAACTGTATATCTCATCCGTTGCCAGCTGTCTAAGAAGGCTTTTGTGATAGTCTGATTTAGACCATTGCTTTTCACAAACAACTGAGGTTGATCATCAGCTACGATATAGGCTGATATTTTACTCTCATCCAATAAATTGGAGGCCTCCTCCCGATCCACACTTACAATATCAAACATCGGTGTATCCTCGTTCATCATTGTCTGTTCCATCGTTTCCCTGAATCCTTCAGGCTCAGCTTCTACAGTCACATAGGCAATCTTAATTGTCTCGAAGGAATCAATGGAACCAAGCTTGCCGAAGCCAAAGAAGAAACAGGTAGATAAAACTATGGGAAATAGATAACTCCAGAATATCGTTTCTTTATTTCTTATCAGACATTTTAGTCTGGTTAAATATAATCGAAAACTCATAGATACCACCTTTCTAGTCTCTAAGCTCTTTGCCAGTAATCTCAAGGAACACATCATTTAACGTCGGTAGCTCTGTGATAACTCTACCAAAGTTAACTTTGTGATCCGCTAAAAATTGCATCACCTGCACCAGATTATTCTTACTACGGCTGGATTTGATCACCAGCTGATTATCCTTGTAATCAACGGAATAGATACCCGGAAGGTTCGTTAATTCCTGCAACTGCTGATCCGATAATTGATACGATTCCAGGGTAATCTTCTCTCCTATGGAGATCATAGCCTTAAGCTCTTCCTTGGTTCCCTTGGCAATTACCTTACCCTTATCTATGATGGCAATATTACTGCAGATCTGCTCTACCTCTTCCATGTAATGAGAGGTATATATGATGGTGGCTCCCTCCTCATTTAGCTTCTTAATTCCCTCCAGAATCTTGTTACGACTCTGTGGATCCACCGCTACCGTTGGCTCATCCAAAATGATTAACTTTGGCCTATGGGCAATACCGCAGGCGATATTCAATCTTCTTAATAATCCACCACTTAATTTCTTTGGATAGAATTTTTTATAATCCTCAAGAGATACAAAACTTATGGCTTTCTCCGTCAGTTTCTTAACTTCTTCCTTATCCTTGACATAAAGGCTGCAGAAGTAAGAGATGTTCTCATACACCGTTAATTCATCAAAGACAGCTACATTCTGCATGATTATACCGATATCCTTCTTAATATCATAGGCATTCGGTCCCATTGGTTTGCCAAAGATTTCGATCGAACCCTTATCATATTTTAGTAAGGACAGGATGCAGTTAATCGCTGTTGTCTTTCCAGAGCCGTTTGGTCCAAGTAAACCAAAGATTTCTCCCTCCTTGACCTCCAGATCCAGATAATCCAATGCCACTAATTTATCATAACGTTTTACTAAACCACTAACCTTCACTACCATATCGTTCCTCCTCATGTTATACATTTAACACATCTTCTGAATACACTATATAACAATGATGCTAACTTCGGTAGTGTATCAAGTCACAAGTGAAAGTGACATTTGTCATTGGAATCCAAAAAGAGAAGTGAAATTTCATGCTACAAAATCTCACTTCTCTTTTTGCAATTCCTCTGAAGGTTACTCTTCTTCGGAACTCATCCGTATTAATTTATATGATTCATTATTTGATCAATTTTGAAATTGTCTTAAAGACATCGGTCTTTGCCACCCTAGTCAGTTCAAATAGAATCGATTCATAGGTTGTCAGTATCGCTCCCTCTACTGCTGCTCTCTGAATAGCAACTGCCCGGTCATTTTCCTTACGAGACCCAATACAGTCCTCTACCAGAATAACATTATAGCCCTTTGATATGAGATCAATCACCGTCTGAAGAACACAGATATGTGCCTCCACACCACTAATGATAATGTTTTTCTTACCGGATTCCTCAATCTTATGAAGTATCTCAGTATCTTCCGCACAGCTGAAGGTAACCTTATCATAATAAGTAAAATCATCTCCAATGGCGTCCATAATCCCGGGGACTGTCATACCGATTCCCTTCGTATATTGCTGGGTAGTAATCATGGGAACTCCTAAGGCCTTAAGTCCCTTCACCAGGATGCTGCTGTTCTGTATCACAGTTTCCGAATCATGTATCACCGGAAGTAAACGCTCTTGAAAATCAATAATTAATGCCAATGTATCTTCTACTAATATTCTCATCTATATCACCTACGTCGTATTGTTATGGTATATTTGCAACTCATTTATCATACCAGAATTAAAAATGATTGTAAATATTGTAGCGCGGTTAATTATTTTTCTTGAGGAATTGACAACGGAAAGGGTACATGCAATACTACAATTAAGGACTTCCACAGGTTACCAATTCTATGGAATTACGATTTCTTTATTATTGATATTATATCTTGTTCTGATCAATCATTGCATGGGAGCTTAAATATGTTTGAAATTATTGATAAAATTCTTTTGTTTTTATTCAGCCTTGTTCTATATCTATTTCATGACAATATTGGCCCGGCCGTTATTCCAGCCATACTGTCCATTATTTTAAGCAGTCTTTTCTATTATTATGATGATCACCGAATTCGGCTCATCGGCATATTGTCATATAGTGTGCTATGTCTCTTTCTGCCCGGTTATATTATTTTTCTACCACTGCTACTTTACGATATTTTTTATAGCCGATACCAATACATAGCAGTGATCCTTTTGTTACTATTTTATATCAATCGATACCAATATCCATTTTATGTGTTTCTATTTACGATATTATTTTCTATTCTTTCATATATAATAAAATATAAAACAGAGAAAATGAATGGGCTAAGATATGAATATAACGAACTTCGGGATTCTTCCTCCTCATTCTCTCAGATTCTAGAGGAGAAAAACCGAAGCATCCTAAAAAACCAGGACTACGAGATTAACCTGGCTACCTTAAATGAACGAAACCGAATCTCCAGAGAAATCCATGATAATATCGGCCATCTACTCTCCAGAGCTTTATTACAGGTGGGAGCTTTATTAACGATTTCAAAGGATGAGATACAAAAGGAGGGTTTGAGTGATTTAAAGGATTCCCTTTCTCAGGGCATGGATGACATCCGCTCTAGTATCCATAAGATGTATGATGAATCCATTGATTTATATTCTCAGGTAGAGCAGCTAGTGAATAATTTCTCCTTCTGTCCCATCCATTTCGAATATGATATATCCACTCCTCCTCCCCTGGTGGTGAAGCATAGCCTAATCGCCATTATTAAAGAAGCTCTGGCCAATATTATGCGCCATTCCAACGGCAACAAAGCCAGCATCCTCTTAAGAGAACATCCAGCTATGTATCAGCTAATTATATCGGATAATGGCACCATAAGTGATAACAAGAAGAAGATCCTCCAGAACATGATAGATCGACAGGAGGAAGGGGAAGGAATGGGACTAAAGAATATCATAAACCGGGTTAGCAGCTTTGGAGGTAATCTGAATATCTCCCTTGATAAAGGCTTTCAAATCTTTATCAGCATACCCAAAGGTAATAAATCTATCTGTATCTCTTGATTAGTACGTTCGGCAGCAATGTCTTAAAACTCTGGAGGACTAATTAAAAAACATGAATAACGGAGGCTTCCTATGAAAGTTTTATTGATCGATGATGATAAACTAGTATGTTCTTCCCTAAAGATAATTCTGTCCGCTGAGCCGGACCTTGAAGTAGTTGCTACCGGAAATTCCGGTGAAGAGGGAATCTCCTTATACAAAAAGCTAAGACCGGACATTCTTCTGATGGATATCCGTATGGAACCCATCAGCGGCTTGGAGGCGGGTGAACAGATTCTATCGGAATTTCCCGATGCCAGAATTCTCTATCTGACTACCTTTCTAGATGATGAGTATATCATCAAAGCTCTCCATATCGGGGCGAAGGGATATATGCTAAAGCAAAATTATGAAAGCATCCTCCCTGCTCTGAAGGCTGTTCATATGGGGCAAAATGTCTTTGGGAATGAGATTATTACGAGACTTCCTGGATTGATCGGGAAGGCCAATGAAGCAATTCATCTTGAGCAATACAGTATCACAGACAGGGAATATGATATAATTAAAAAAATCGCGGATGGTCTGTCAAATAAAGAGATATCGGAAACTCTCTATCTGAGCGAAGGGACCATCCGCAATAACATCAGTACCATCCTAGAAAAATTAAATCTTAGGGACCGTACTCAGATTGCTATATTCTATTATAAAAACTTACAGTAGCTTACCGTTTCCTTGGCATCAGATGAATTGCCATACCCTCAACATCCTCCAGTGCTTCAGTAATCGCTTCACTGTAGGTAGGATGGGGTCGTATTACCGAAGCAAGCTCCTGATAACGAAGTCCAGCAGTAATTGCTGTTGCAAATTCTCCTATGATATCGGTAGCTCTGTCACATAATAGCTGTGCTCCTAAGATACGATCGGTATCCGAATCACATATCACCTTTACAAACCCTCGTTCCCCCATGGAAAGGAGGGTTTTACTATTACCCAGCATAGGATACTTACCGATACTTACCTTATATCCTTTGTCTTTCGCCTCTGCTTCATCCATTCCCACAACTGCCACCTCTGGAGAGGTGTAGATGCAGGAGGGAATTGTCTTAAGGTCCACACTGGCTTCTTTACCGCACATCCGCTCTACCGCTACAATCCCCTGGGCAGAAGCTGCATGGGCCAGCTGCATTCCTGGGATTACATCGCCGATCCCATAGATCCCTGCTATGCTAGTCTCAAATTCTTGATTTACCTTAATACAAGATCGATCCATTTCAAGTTGTAATCCTTCGCCAAATAAACCCTCTGTATTCGCTCTTCGGCCTACAGACAATAGAATTCCATCCGCCTCACTCGTCCGTATATTTTCTTTTTCAATATATTCACACGTCAGTCCATTTCCTTCCTTCTCCTGAAGCTTTATTACCTTTGCCTTCGTATGAATGGTAATCCCCTTCTTCTTAAGACTCATGGCAACACTTTGGGATATCTCTTTATCCAGATTTGGCAGTATTCGGTCTGCAGCTTCGATGATTTCTACTTCACAATCCAGTTCTCGATAGAGGGTGGCAAACTCTACTCCGATAACACCTCCACCGATGATCAAGAGTCTTTGATACAGCTTACCATTCTCGGACAGGAGATCGTCACTGGTCACTACATTCCTTAGTCCTACACCATCTATGGCCGGAACTACTGGCTTCGAGCCTGTTGCAATTAAAATCTTCTCTGACTCATAGCTTTTACTTCCCTCTAACGTATTCAACGTAATCCGATGCAGCTTGGAATTCGAATTACTCTGAATTTGGGCGGTACCATATAGCAAGGTTACACCATTTGCCTCCAACAAGCCCTGAATCCCATGGCGAATCTTGTCCACCACAGCAACCTTTCGCTCCTTCATCCTGTCGTAATTAAAGCTTAGGCCTGAATATTCAATTCCGATCTCGCTTTGACGACTGGCCTCATAATATATGTGAGCACCGTGCATTAGGGTTTTGGTTGGAATGCATCCGCGGTTCAAGCAGGTTCCACCGATTTCACAGTTTTCAGCAAGAGCTGTTTTCATCCCAAGCTGTGCAGCCCTTATAGCCGCCACATAACCTCCCGGACCGGATCCGATAACGATTAAATCAAATCTATTTTCCATGATCAAAGCCTCCTGATAATAAAGTACACCTCTGTATACTTCCGTATGCATTTTCACTGATACACTATGATTCTTGAAGGAGTGAACTGATATCTCGTAGAATTTCCTTACTGCTTCCTCTCGTGTTTATATCCTCAACCGGGCTTATCGTATCGTTCTGACTGCCATCCACTTGCCAACTTACATTCTCTATCGCCTGAACCATCTCGGTTCCTTTATAAGGGCATCCAATTAACCCCTTAGCAATTTTATCGAACAGACTGGTTTCCAAAGCATCGGAGTAGGCGATACATTCTGCAATTTTACCTGATATGACTACAAAATGAAGTTCCACTTCACCCCATGAATATCTTCTACCTATGGAATTCGTAAAGGTGATGGCTTTCCCAAACTTCCAATCCCAGGAAGCGAATTTCTCTTCAAATTCAGAAAGCTTTGAGGTATCTGCTTTCTCTAACTCAATCGGAGCCGGTGTTAATCCATAGACCTCACCAAAGGCACCTAGTAGGGCCTTCTGCATGGAATGAATCGTAAGCTCCGGCCGGTATTCAACTAAGTTAATCACTCTTGATCTAACAGAGTTCACACCCTTTGAAACTAACTTCTCCTGGGATACATTAAGATAGCGGGATAGCTGACTCATATCGACCTGAATCAGTATGGTTCCATGGTGGTAACAATGATCCCCCTCACGGTAAAAGGCATTTCCCGAGAATTTTCTACCTTCCACTGTGATATCGTTTCTTCCGGATTTCTCTGCCGGAATACCAAGATTCTGTACCGCTTTTACGATAACCTCCAATTGTTTTTCCACATTGTAATTATCTTTTCGTACGAGGAAGGTAAAATTCAAATTGCCTAGATCATGAAATACTGCCCCACCTCCGGATAATCTTCGAACCAGTCTTCCACCAACCGCCTCCAGCTCGTCAACCCTACATTCCTTCCAAGGATTCTGATTTCTACCGATAACCACTGTCTTTTCATTCTGCCAAAGATAGAGAATGCATTCCTTTTCTCCGACCATATAAAAGAGCATTTCTTCTAAAGCCAGATTTTTATAAGGATTTGTTTCCTTCGTTATGACATATCGAATCTGTTCTATCAACCTTAACCTCTCTCTTTCGTAATAATCGTTATAATCTAAATCATATTGAATTCCCTGATGGGTTTATTCCTTCCGAAAATCATTCATAACTAGATTATCGTGAATGGCTCTATTAAAAGTGATATCGTAATATCGGATTCCTAGCTGCTGCCACTTCATCGGGACGGCCTACCGGGGTGGTTAAGGGATACGTATGCATGCGAGTAGGATCCTCTTTAGCTTCTTTCAATACGTTCTTATAGACTGCCACTGCTTCGTCCAGAGTTTCCCTAGTTTCTGTCTCCGTAGGTTCGACCATTAAAGCCTCATGGACAATCATAGGAAAATACATAGTCGGAGGATGCATCCCATAATCCAGCAGAGCCTTTGCGAAGTCCAAAGCGGACACTCCAGTCTCTTTCTTTAATTCCTCCAGAGATAGGATGAACTCGTGCATACAGTTATCTGGGAAAGGCACCTGGAAGGTATCCTTTAGTTGATGCAACATGTAGTTCGCATTTAATACTGCATTTTCTGATGCCCCCTTAAGACCATTGCCCCCTAGGGTAAGCATATAAGTAAGAGCCCTAAGAACTACCAGGAAATTACCATAAAAGGCTTTCATTCTGCCGATGCTTTTCTCATCCTTCTCTAACCACCGATAATATCCATTCTCTTGACGGATTCTCGGCGAAGGTAAATAGTTGACCAAGATATCTTTACAGCCAACCGGGCCACTTCCGGGGCCACCGCCACCATGAGGTGTAGAGAAGGTCTTGTGAAGATTTAGATGGACCACATCAAAGCCCATATCTCCTGGTCTGGCATTTCCCATTATGGCATTGAGATTCGCTCCGTCATAATAATTCAATCCCCCAGCCTCATGAATAATCTGAGTCAGTTCCAGAATATTAGGGTCGAACAATCCAATGGTATTTGGATTCGTCAGCATAAAACCGGCGGTATCCTCCCCCACAACCTTACGAAGCTCCTCACAGTCTACATAACCCTCTTTTGTTGATGCTACATTGACGACAGTAAACCCTGCCATGGTAGCACTGGCCGGGTTAGTTCCATGAGCTGAATCAGGAACAATAATCTTGTTTCGTTTACAATCCTTCCGATCCTGATGATATGCCCATATCAGTTTAAGTCCAGTTAATTCACCGTGGGCTCCCGCTGCCGGCTGGAAATCCATATGATCCATTCCGGTAACTTCACAGAGCATTTCCTCTGCCTGTTGAATCACCTGAAGACAGCCCTGTAGGGAACTCTCCGGTTGAAGAGGATGAATCTCACTGAAGCCCGGGAGTTTGGCTATCTCGTCATTTATTTTTGGATTGTATTTCATAGTACAGGAGCCCAATGGGTAGAAGCCATCATTGACACCGAAGGTTCTCTTCATCAGACCGGTATAATGGCGGCTGATTTCCGTCTCGGAGAGATGAGGTAGATGCAGCTCTTGGGTTCTGCTATGTTTTTCACTAATATGAATATTCGGTACATCGCATTCCGGAAGAAGGTCTAAACCCCTTCCTTCATGTCCCTGCTCAAATATAAGCTTCATGCTTCCTCCACCTCCTTAAGAAGTTCAACCAAATAATCCATCTCCCTCTTCGTATTGACCTCTGTTGTGCACCACAGAAACTGACCGCCGATACCATCGGGATTTCGTTTGATTGGATAACCACCAAGAATTCCACGCTCTTCTAAATATTTAAGTACCTTATCCACATCTTGAGAGGTTTCGGTTATAAATTCATGAAAAAATTCCCCTTGATATGCCATTCGATAGCTCTTTAGAGAACATATTCTATCTGCCAGATAGTGTGCTTTGGACATGGAAGCGAAAGCCGCTTTTCTTACTCCTTCTTTTCCCATCGCGCTAAGGTAAACGGATGCCGTCATCGCACATAATGCCTGATTGGAACAGATATTACTGGACGCTTTCTCTCTTCGGATATGTTGTTCCCTAGCCTGAAGAGTTAACACAAATGCTCGCTCTCCGCGGCTGTCCGTAGTCTCACCCACAATTCTTCCAGGTAGCCGGCGCATAAGTTTCGCTGTCGTAGACATAAATCCTAGATAAGGTCCACCAAAGGAAAGGGGAAGTCCCAAGGGCTGACCTTCTCCTATCGCAATATCGGCGCCATATTCTGCCGGAGTTTTTAGAACACTTAAGGATATTGGGTTACAGCTCATAATATATTTTACATCTGCTTCCTTCTCCTTAATTAACGATCCAATTTCATCTCCATCCTCTAAGAGACCAAAGTAGTTTGGTTGCTGGATTAATACACAGGCTATACTTTCATCCAGTAGCTCTTTTAGGGCATCATAATCGGTTTTGCCCTCTTTGATTGGTATCTCAATCACTTCCATATCCGTTCCACTAACATAAGTATTAATCGTTTCTATGGTTTGGGGATGAACAGATCCAGAGACCAGAGCCTTTACCCTACGCCTTTCCTTCGACATTATGACTGCTTCTGCAGCCGCAGTAGCACCATCATAAACCGAGGCATTCGAAACCTCCATACCGGTTAGCTCGCAGATCATCGTCTGGAATTCGAAGATGGATTGCAATATTCCTTGGCTAATTTCTGCCTGATAAGGTGTATAGGCAGTAACAAATTCCTCCTTAGAGGTTATTTGCTTTACAATAGAGGGTATATAATGGTTGTAAGCTCCACAGCCCCGAAAGATAGAACGAAAGACCTGATTCTTCTCCGCAGTCTCCATCATCGTTCTTCTGACCTCATATTCGGATTTTCCATCCGGTAGCTGTAACGGTCTTTTTAAACGAACCTCCTCCGGTATCACCCGAAATAAACCCTCCATGGAATCAATCCCAATGGTAGCAAGCATTTCCCCTTGCTCCTGTAATGTATTCGGTACATAGGTACCCATAGTCTGACCTCCCTGCATGATAATCCAGATAGC
Organism: uncultured Herbinix sp.; assembly: GCA_964391115.1. Lineage (GTDB taxonomy): Bacteria > Bacillota > Clostridia > Lachnospirales > Lachnospiraceae > Mobilitalea. Next base: position 11,416 of record CAYMLE010000067.1, read on the forward strand.
TTCCTATTTATCCTCGACTAACTTTTCGTACTCTGCTTCCGATAATAAATCCGCACGCTCGGTTATGTCTTCTACTTCCACAAACCAAGCATCATACGGGTTAGAATTAACAAATTCCGGCTGATCCAGTAGGTCCTCATTGATTGCTTTCACCTTACCAGTGACCGGACTATACACATTCGATACTGCTTTTACAGACTCCACATCTGCAAAGCTTTCTCCTGCAACCAGTTCATCTCCGACTTCGGGAAGATTGATAAATACCAAGTCTCCCATCTCATTCTGAGCATAATCAGAAATACCAATCCTTACTGTAGTTTCATCTAATAATTCTATCCATTCATGGGATTTTGCAAATTGCTTCTTCATTTAATTATTTCCTCCTGATAATATAATTTTAATTCTATTGAATTATTGACTTACTCTTTATTATTTAAATATGGTTGGACAACTCGTATATAAAGGCATTGACTTATCCTATGCTTTATATTCCACCTCTGTCCAGTCATACTTAAGTCCAATCTTACGCTTTCTTATAAAACGGTAGCTCCACAATACTGGCAGCTATTCTTCTCCCTCTGACTTCTACCTCTACCGCTGCTCCCAACTGATTGTAGGCTATATCAACCAATGCCATAGCAACCGGTTTCCCCAGATAGGGACAATGAGTACCAGAGGTAGTTGTTCCAATCAGGGTATCACCTATATATATTGGGCATTGCTCTCTGGCAATACCTCTTCCTGTAATTGATAAGCCAACTCTGGTTCTTTTCGGTTCACCCTTCGCTAATATGCCTGCTTTGCCGATAAAGTGCTCTTTATCAAATTTAACAGCAAACCCAAGACCAGTTTCCAAAGGGGTAATGGTATCATCCATCTCATGACCATAGAGTGGCATTCCCGCTTCTAGCCTCAGAGTATCTCTAGCACCTAGTCCACAAGGAATTAAACCCTCCTCACGCCCAGCCTCTAGCAATGCGTCCCACAGAGTTACAGCCTCTTTCGGGTCACAATAAAGCTCATACCCATCTTCACCAGTATATCCCGTCCTTGAAATCAGACAAACGATCCCCGCTACCGAGACCTGTTCCGAGAAGGTATAGTATTTGACAGGCAGTTCCTCCTCCTTCGCAAGCTTTCCTAAAATAGTCTTGGATTTTGGCCCTTGAAGAGCTAACTGGGCTACCTCATCGGAGATATTCCTAAATTTGACCTCTCCGGACAAATGGCTCTCCATCCATTCCACGTCCTTTTCCAGGTTCGCTGCATTGACAACGATCAGATAAGAATCCTCTGCCTTTCTATAAACCAACAGATCATCTACTACTCCGCCTTCTTCATTGCACATAGGACTATATTTAACCTGTCCGTCTACCATGCGGCTACAATCATTTGTAACCAGCATCTGTACATTGGCTAACGCATCCTTTCCCTCAAGGATTACTTCTCCCATATGGGATACATCAAATAATCCCGCTGCGTTCCTTACTGCCATATGCTCTGCAATAACTCCAGATCCATATTGAACCGGTAAAAGATACCCGGCAAAAGGTACAATTTTTCCTCCCGCCTTCTCATGGCATTCATAGAGTGGTGTTTTTCTCTCCATACTTTCCCTCCTGACTTTATTATACATCCATACTTTTTACACATTCATACCTAATCAAATATCATCACAAGCTTATCAGATACCATTCGGTCTATTGATATGATACGCTTATTCCATCTTTTTAGCAGAATATCTTGTTGGCATTAACGCATAACAGAGGCGTACTGAATAAATCAATACGCCTCTGCTGGTTTATCTGAAAGTTTCCTATCTGCATCAAGCAGAACCTTGCTTCATAGGTGTCCTATAATGTTTAGACTACCGCCTAAACTAGGTCCTCGAGCCAGAGATTTTCCGCATTCCCAATCGGCGTTATAGTCACTACTTGCCTC
>CAYMLE010000068.1:0-13334 GCA_964391115.1 uncultured Herbinix sp.
CGAATTCGACCACAAGATGATGATGGATGCGTATACCAGTGTATATGAGAGGATGTTGCAGCGATGGCAGGCATAGGATTTGAATTGAAAAAGCTATTTGCAAAAAGAGGTATTTTATCTAATATACAGGCCTATGGCTATGCAACTGTTGTTTGCACAGGGCCAATGCTACTAAGTATATTACTGCTACTGACGGTACGTATGGTAGCGGCTAGACATGGAGCGGATGTCCTAGAGCAGGAGCTGTTGGTATCCTTATTTACCTATACACTATTAGCGTCCTTAGTAGTATCCAATTTGTTTGCCATGGTCACTACCAGATATACAGCAGATATGATCTTTATGGAGAAGAAGGAAAGGGTATTACCATCTATGTATGGTAATATGGGTATTTCACTGGTTATTGGCTGTGTTAGCTATGGACTATTTCTTCGTTTCTCAGGCCTAGAGCTGTTACATCAAATAATAACATTTATATTGTTTTCTGAATTAATTATAGTCTGGATTCAAATTAATTACATGACTGCTTTAAAGAATTACAAGGCTATTTTAATGGCCTTCATAGTAAGCGTCGTGGTATCTGTTCTTTCGGGCTATCTTCTTGGAGCTTTAGGAGTTGAGATTATCAGTGCCATGGTCATGGGAGTAATCATAGGTTACGGAGTCATGATGGTATGGTATTTCATACTGTTAAATGAATATTTTCCCAAGGGAGAAGGTAGTGCATTTGGCTTTCTGGTTTGGATAGATAAATTCCCGGGGTTGAACTGGAGTGGTATATTTCTGACTGTAGGCTTATTTGGGCATCTGGTTATTATGTGGTTTAGTCCCATAAGTGAACAGGTGAAGGGATTGTTTTATGGTGCACCGACCTATGATGTACCTGCATTATTCGCATTTCTATCATCTTTGATAACGACTGTTAACTTCATCACGTCGGTGGAGGTAACCTTCTATCCAAGGTATCGTAAGTACTTTGCTCTGTTTAATGGGAAAGGAACCCTAAGAGAGCTTAAACGTGCTGAGTCTGAGATGATGACGGTACTGAAACAGGAATTATTTTATCTAGCGCTGCGTCAGGTCTTTACAACACTGATATTCATTGTGGTTATAGGACCCCTCCTGATCAATGTTGGAATGGGTTTTACCCGGGGAATGATGGGAACCTATCGGATGCTTTGCGTAGGCTATGGATTATATGCCATTGCTAATAGCTTTTTACTTATCCTACTATATTTTGCGGATAATAAGGGAGCCTTTATTAGCTCTATGATATTTATGATAACAACTAATTTGGGATCGATTCTTTTTATGAATAGCAACTATCGTTTTTATGGGGTCGGATTTACCATAGGATGCTTTGTTATGTATCTGATTGCTTATTGTCGATTAACCTATTTTACGGGAAGATTAGAATACTATGTTCTCTGTTCTCAGCCGATTCTAAAACATGAAAATAAAGGTATTTTTACAAAGCTAGCAAGCTTTTTGGAGGATAAGGTAGAAAAGAAATTCACTAGGATAAAGAATGGAGGGAGGGAGATCGGTGATGAGATTAAGAATAAATAAAACTTGGTACAAGCAATATAAAGTGATGATATGGTTTGGATTATTAGTAGGAGTATTGAGTACCTTATCTGGATGTGGCATGTCTATATACGAGGTTACCGAAGCTGAGGTTACCAAAGATCCTGTTGGACAATTCGTAATAGAGAAAGAGGACGTGATCGATATTAATGATGTTAATCTTCGAGACAATACATCTATATATCAGCAGGATGACGAGGGAAGTGTTGTAACGATGTATTTGACAGTCCGCAGGGGGAACAAAGCTGATGCTACAGATCATACCTGGGCTGAAGTGAATAATTACTCTATTTATGATTATCAGCTGTCGAATGAGACCCGCTACGGTGTTGAGGCTATCTTTCAGGTTGGAGATGAGAATGGTCCTATACCTGGGGAGTTAGGCTATAGTGCTGTTGTCCCCAATGCGACCGTAAGAATACGAGGAGCAACCACATCAAGAAATCAACAAAAGTCCTATAAGATAAAATTAATGGAGAACGCTGGAAGATGGAGAGAGCAAAGGACGATCGCCCTTAACAAGCATGTTTTTGATAGCACTCGCATGAGAAACAAGCTTAGTTTTGATTATATTAAGGAGACTCCTGGAATGATTGGGCTTCGTACCCAATTTGTCCATCTGTATGTGAAGGATGAGACGGAAGGGAGCAGAGATAGCAAGTTTGTGGATTATGGGCTGTATACACAGGTAGAGCAGCCTAACACAAGATATTTAAGAAATCATGGATTGGATAGTAATGGCCATCTATATAAGGCGACATCTTTTGAATTTTACAGATACGAAGATGCGATACGATTAAAAACAGACCCATTATACGATGATGCTGCATTTCAAAGGACCCTTGAAATTAAGGGCAATGAGGATCATACTAAAGTCATTGAGATGCTTGACGCAGTGAATAATTATGGTCTCCCAATAGAGGAGGTATTTCCTTATTATTTTAATGAAGAGAATTATTTCACCTGGATGGCCTTCACTATATTAACCGGTAATATTGATACTCAAACACAGAACTATTATCTTTACAGTCCCAACAATAGTCATACCTGGTACTTCATTCCATGGGATTATGATACCGCCTTAAGTAGATATGAAGATGAACACTATGACCAGGTTGAGGATAACGGATATGCAGTAGGTGTTACAAACTACTGGGGAGTGGTATTACATAAGAGGGTTTTGGCAATGCCTAAGTATAGAAAGATGCTGGATGACAAAATACACGAGCTACTTAAGGTGATGACTCCGGAAAAGACGAAGGTCATGGTAGATACCTATCGCAATGTAGTGGAGCAATATGCGTTTCGAATGCCTGATTTGATGTCTTTACCAGTAACGCCAGAGCAGTGGGATGACATCTGTAGGGAGTTGCCCATGGAGATTGAGAGAAATTATAAACTGTATTTGGATAGCTTAGAAATGCCGATGCCATTCTTCTTGTACAATACAGAACTGGATGGTGATGGAATAAAATTCACATGGGAAACTGCATATGATTTAGATTCGGAGAATATTACCTATCGATTTGAGCTATCGGATACCTATCTGTTCAAGGATAAGCTTGTAGATGTGGACGGGCTGATGTTACCCGATTATACTACAGATATGCTAGAGCCTGGACAGTACTTTTATCGGGTTACTGCTACTAATGAATCAGGCTACAAGCAAAAAGCCTTTAATTACTATGTGGATACTGATTATATAAAGCATTTTGGTATCATCTGTTTTTATGTAACTGAGGATGGAGGAGTTGAGCTGGGAGGTGTTACAGAGAATGAATATTAAGCCCAGGAAGCTCACCTACCGTTACGAACTAAAATATCTGATCAACTATGAGGAAAAAGAGTTTTTAAAGCATCGCCTTCGTGGACTTCTGCAGCCCGATGGTAATGTGAATGAAGCTGGCGAATACAAAATAAGAAGCTTATATTTTGATGATTACTGGAACAGCGCCTATGAAACAAAGCTGATGGGTGTTCAACATCGCAGTAAGTACCGAATCCGAATTTATAATGATAGTGATACAGGAATTTACCTGGAGAGAAAGATCAAGAACGGTCAATATATTGCCAAGGAAAGAGCTGCACTTACCAGGGATGAGGTTTATCAGATTCTAGAAGGGGATTATGCTTTCCTAGAGAAGAATGATCAGCATCTTTGCAAGGAGTTTTATTATGAATGCATGGCTAACATAATGCGTCCCCGAGTTGTAGTTGATTATGAACGGGAACCCTATGTGTTTTTGCCGGGGGATGTCCGTATCACCTTTGACCGCGGTGTTAGATCAGCCAAGTTGGGGTTTGACATCTTTGACCCTGAGCTTCCTACATTAGAGGTTTTAGAACCGGGGAAACTGGTACTGGAGGTGAAGTTTATACAGCTGTTGCCCGAAGTTGTACGAAAACTACTACCACCCAGAACGGCTGAGTTTACCTCAGTATCCAAATATACTTTGTGTTGTGAGAACAGAATGCAGTTATTTAGTGGGATATTTTAGGAGATATGATAGGAGCAGATGATATGAATCAGGAGCAAGCAATATCGATTAAGGATATTATTAAGAAATCATTTCTAGAATCAGGGCTATTCAGCAATATGAATGCAGTGGATTTAGCCATTACCATTTTCATTTCCCTAATATTTTCATTGATTATGGGTTTACTAATTTATTATGTATATAAAAGAACCTTCCGAGGTGTCGTGTTCAGCCAATCTTTTGCAATAACCATCGTAGGTATGTGTGTTATTACCTGTATGGTCACCTTGGCTATTAGTACTAATGTGGTACTGTCTCTCGGTATGGTAGGAGCACTTTCCATTGTCCGTTTTCGGTCCGCCATTAAAGAGCCGTTAGATTTATTGTACCTGTTTTGGGCTATTTCTACAGGAATAGCCTCTGGTGCGGGGGCATATATGCTCGTTATAGCTACAGCGATTATTATCATAATTATGCTATTATTGCTTAATCGCAGAAGTATCGGGCACAGTGTATATGTAATGATCGTTCACTATACTGGAGATGATATTGGTGATCAAATTAGGAAGGAAATGAATACAACAAAATATCAGATAAAGTCAAAAACTATGCGTGATAAAAAGTGTGAAATGGCAATAGAAGTATTTGTTAAGAATAACAACCTCTCTTTTGCGGAGCGTGTCCGTAATTTGGAACGAGTGAGTGATCTCACTATAATACAATATAATGGAGATTATAATGGTTAAAAGAAAAAATAAAAGACTGCTTCAGCGATTTATCTTTCTTTTGCTAGAGTTTATCTTCCTTTTATTATTAGCCTCCTGCGAGAGGAAGCTAATCCATACTCCAAAGCTGATTAAAGAACCTCTAGTCAATCCCATGATGGGGTTTGCCCCCTGGGCTAAGAACCAGGAGTATGTAACCGATGAGCATACCTTGGTTTATGTAGATCTGACCTGGAGGGATTGGGAACCGGAGCCTGGAATATATGATTATGAGAATTTTGAGGAAAGCAATCATATTCAACGCTGGAGAAATGAAGGGAAACGGATTGTTTTTCGTTTTGTCTGTGATAAACCAGATGAGGCTGAGCATATGGATATACCGGATTGGCTTTATGAGATGTGCGATTTGAAAGGTGATTTTTATGATACAGACTATGGCAAGGGGTATTCACCGAATTATTCAGACCCAGTCATGATTGAGCGCCATCAGCTAGCCATCAAGGCTTTAGCAGATCAGTATGGAGGGGACGGTTTTATAGCCTTTATTCAGCTAGGAAGTCTGGGGCATTGGGGTGAGTGGCATGTAAAGTATAATGACGGTATCACCCGTATGCCTAAAGCAAAGGTAAGAGATCAGTATGTACAACACTACATAAATAGCTTCCCTAATACGAAGTTGATGATGAGAAGGCCATTTGCCATAGCAGCGCAGGAGGGATTGGGTCTATATAATGATATGACTGGGGATCTGGAGGATACCATGATCTGGTTGGATTGGATAGAGAATGGAGGGGATTATTCTCAGGCAAATGAGAAATTTGGTGCTTTGCGACCAATGAGTGAAGGTTGGAAGGTAGCACCGTTTGGCGGTGAGTTTACCAGTAGTATAACCATGGAGGAGATATTAAAGACTCAATTGGACACCACCTTAGATTTGCTACGAAGGTCTCATACCACATTTATAGGACCGAAGGTTCCTGTGAATGAAAAGAGTGGCTCTCATTTTGAGGAGGGTATTGAGAAGACTCGCTCTATGATTGGATATCGTCTATGGATTAGTAAGATGGAGTGCTCCATAACTTCCTTTGAAAAGAAGCTTATGATTGAATTGCATTGGAAGAATGACGGTATTGCCCCCATGTACTATAATTGGGAAACGAAATTATATTTACTGGATGAAAATGGTGTAATTTTAAAAGACCAGGTGGTAGAAGTGGATTTGACGAAGGTCCTACCGGAGGAAACCGTAATAACCAATACTACAATTGATATAAAGGGTATTAATGAAGGCTTTTATAAGATCGCTTTGGCTATCATAGACCCGATCTCTAGCAAGCCGGCAGTTTTATTTGCTATGGAGAATAATCGCGAGGACAGATTTTATGTTTTTGATATGATGTTTGAGTATCGGTAAAAAAATTTAAAAAAGTATTATATGTCAGGGACTAAGTGGAAAATATGTGATAAAATAGAAGGTGATTATGAAGTTGACCAAGGAAATTATTATTTTCTAACTTACGGAGGGTTTAGTACAATGAAAAGGAAACACATAATAAAGACAATTCTTTGCTTTGCAGTAATCCTATGTTCTACATTTGCCATGAAGGGGCAGGCGATGGCTGACAATGATCTTGACATACCTCTACAGGAATTTGAAGAGATCGATAATGTTCCCTACCCAAGCCTTACATTTATCAAGCTATATAGTAATCGATATAGAAGCTATTGTGATTTCACCGTTGATTCCTTAGGTCAGCTAAAGGCATATATTAAGCCTGGCTTAGGTGTAACGGGATCAGGTAGTGTGTGGATCAGCAGAGATCATCTGGGACAGGATATCATTGGCTCTATAAGAGAAGCGAATCTTAATGATACAGAGTTTTCTTGGTTTTTAGAGAGTGGTACCTATTACATTAACTATGTTTGGACTTATGGTACTACCGATGTTGGTGTTGCTCTCCTGTTTGAGGATGCGGCGACAGAAGAGTCCCTTAAGACCTCCAGTCTACCAAATAGTAATCCCATTGAGTTAGAAGATACAACCAAGGGCTTTCTATCCAATCTGACTCCGAATGACTTTTATTCCTTTGTAGTCAAAGAAAAAGCGAATGTTACGGTTGAATATTCCTTTGATGCAGCCAATAATGAAAGTAATGCAACAGGGATGTGCACCTTATATGATAGTAAAAAGATACATCTGCTAGATGGAACCTATGAATCCACAGATCGTGGTCAAAAAACGATAGTTCATCTACTGGAACCCGGTCAATATTTTGTGAGATTAAATGGTATGTATGGCGAAACTGCACTTACCATAACACCCATGTATTACGATATACAGTTGGTACCTGAGGAAATAAAGGGCTGGACCGACGAACCCTACAAAGTAGAAATTGTTACCGAGATTGATTATTCTGAGGTTCTTGTAGTAAAGAAAGATGTTGATGAGAGAGTCATCAGCGACAAGGATATTTGGTCAGATAAAAATGAGTTAAAAGTTAAAGTTGATGGTTTAACCTTCGAAGTAGATGATAGTGGTGTATACTCCATAAGAATAACCGATCAATTTGGTAATATGGCTATGGAAAAGATAGAAATTAAGAATATCGATGTAACAAAGCCCGAAATAAAGGGTGTAAAGAATAACAAAGCCTATAAAAAAGCAGTTACCATTAAGTTCACGGATGAACAGAGTGGTATTGATTCCAGTAAAACAACCTTGAATGGCAAGAGTGTTAAGAGTGGAACAACGGTAAAAGCGGAGGGTGAATATGTATTAAAGATTTATGATAAGATGGGTAACCTGAAAAAGAGAACCTTCTATATCGATCATACAGCACCGACCTCCGGTATCACAAATAAAAAGACCTATACCTCTACTGTTACCCTGCGATTTGATGATGAATTATCTGGAATCAAGAAAATCACAGTAAATAACGAAGCAATTGATGTTAATACAAGAACCAGAAGATACTTCTTGGATGGCGAATATGTCATTAAGATGTGGGATAATGCTGGTAACTATAAAAAAGAAGTATTCTACATTAAATAATAGATAAGATAAACGTGAAACGCTTCTAGTGAATTGAATGCGAATATCAACTATAAACATAACAACATAATGATAAAAAATATAACTCCTCCACCTTAAGTCGATGACCAAGGTGGGGGAGTTATTATCTTTAACGATTTATATATTTTCGTTTTTTAAAGCATCCAAAACATTTTCTTTACGAATTTTTCTCATCGAGTACATCATGCTTACGAATACCACAAAGAAAACGCTGAAAACACTGATGATAATACTAGGGGCAGGAACATAAAAGTCCATGTCTACACCGTTTTCTACACTCTGATATATTAAATAAGTTACCCCAGTTGCAACAGGAAGTCCATATAGTAACGCTTTAAGACCATATAAGAGACATTCATAATTCAACATCTTATTGAAACTGCGATTTGTCATACCAACAGATTTCAACATAGCGAATTCTCTTCGTCTCAGATTTACATTGGTAGATATCGTGTTAAATACATTGGCTATGGTTATTAATGATATTAAGGTTATAAAACCATAGGCAAAAACAGATATGATGGTTATCATATTTCGGTTACCCTGTAATGCTTCTGCGGCATTATACAGATTGTGTTTTGACATTCCAGCCTCGGTCAGAATAGGAATCATATCTTGGTATGCTTTTCCGGGATCTTTGGCAGCAAAGTACATATTAGCAGAATACCATTGATCCTGTAGATCTTTAAAACTGCTGTTTTTCTGTGTTTCATCAATGATTAAGATCAGCATATTCTCACCGTTAAATTCAGAAACACCAAAAGGGGTAAGATCAGCATAAGCGACAATCTCAATGTCCATCTCCTGTGGAGTCTGATCCTCGGTCATCCATTGGTAGGTCAAACGATTAATGGATTGATCCTTTAACATGTGAGTATTATTATAACGTTCTTCATCAGAGTTATAATAATGCTGTTGATCAATCAGTATTCCGGAGGGGTTACTTGAATTAATGAGATCCTCCTCTTTTAAGCCAAGTTCTGATAGATAGGACTGATAATTGTCATGATCTACACTATAAATCATTAGACCTGCAAGGACCTGGTTATGTTCATTTATATTTTCTGTTTCAACAGATCTATTATAAACACGGTCCTCCACTTGATCTCTATCCAACTCCAGCATACCATTGGTGTATTCTATGAAGGAACCATGAGACACACCTGAAACATTTAAAAGGTCATGATAAACCTGGGATACAGTATCAAAACTATGTGTCTCAAGATTAACATAATAATTGAGATCATATTCTGCATTTTCATAAACATTAGTAACACTATCCGTTAGGTAAGTGGCAAAGCTAGAGGCGGATATAAATAAAACTACGCTTAAAAACAGAGAGATTACCGTGCTACGGTAGCGTTTCTGGTTTCTTTTTAGATTTTTTAAGGCTAAGTCACCCTCCAAACCAAATATCTTTCTTGTAAGCTTCGAGGTTTTCAGCTGCTTCGCGGTCAGTTTAATATCAGTTGCCTGGCGGATGGCATCCATAGGGGATACTTTCTTGCTACGCATAGCCGGTATATAAGCGGACAGAAGTATTGTGGTCAGAGAAACCGCAACGGCTATTAGAATCGCAGGGGTGGATACCGATAAATGTAAGGTTATGGAATCATTGCTAAGAAAACTATCTAAGAGATCTCTTAAGAGATAGAGAGTCGTTCCTATTCCTGCAATTCCTGATAGAACACCAATGGGAATACCTATTACAGCAATGATTAGAGCTTCATAAAATACAGAATTCCATCTCTGCTTTGCTGTAGCACCGGTACTAGACAGAAGGCCAAACAGCTTTTTTCTCTCACTGACGGATATGGCAAAGGAGTTATATATTAATGAGATAGAGCCGACCATAATTAATGTGATTAATATGGCTCCCAGGCTATAGAATACTGCATTAAAACTATCTTCATTACTAGCTCCTATAAACCGTAACAAGTCATAGTTATAGCTGATCGATACAGAGTCGGATCTGTGCTGTTCTAGGATGCTAAATATCTGCTTCGGATTCTCAGCTTTGATGAATATGTCCAATTGATCGGTAGAACTGATGTTGTCAGAATTAAATGTAGTGATTATGGAATAACCCGCAGCATTATAGCTCTCCAAAGTGTGGGATGGTCGATCACAGATTCCAACGATCGTAAAGCTTCTGGTTTCAAGGACGGATAACGTTTCTGTGAGTTCAGTCTGTGATGTAGCCTCGGAGTCATCGGACTCTATTGAGGAATCCTCCGGTAACGAAATCCCGGCATTGACTGTGATAATTGTTCCATCCGATAATATTCTTTGCCCAATGTCAAGGGTCAGGGTGTCACCTAGTCGAAAACTTACGCCACCATTGGAGGTAATGTGTTCTGAAATGACAACTTCATTTTCATTCTTTGGCATGCGCCCACCAATCAGACGAACTGGTAAGGACTCCAAACCTTGCTCATCCATCTCCAATACATGAAGATAAGGCTTGTACTTATTGCTACTATCTTGTAATAATGCGAAGCCACCACTTCTTGTGAGAGAAACGAAATCCACTTCTTTGTTTTCCATTAGTGATTCATAAGTCTCCGGTGTTGCATTGCTGATAAGGCCATGCCAATCTCCTTCTTGAGCAATGGTATATTCTACAAGATAATTCTGTAAGCTGGAGATAAAGGTTGTAACGGCGGTAAACATGGCTGCAGATAAGATAACGCCTATAATTGTTACAAGCGTTCTGGTTTTGTTTTTCTGAAGGCCCTTGCGGGTGACCTTATTCATGATATTCATTACCGAATCACCTCATCCTTCGCAATCTTACCATCCTCGATACTGATGATACGATTCGCCTGCAGAGCGATTTTTTCATCATGAGTAATGATGATCAGTGTCTGGTTGTATCGTTGGTTATATAGCTTTAACAGGCTAATAATATCTTCGCTGTTTTTGCTATCTAGGTTACCGGTGGGTTCATCCGCCAGTACAATAGCAGGATGATTGACTAAAGCTCTGCCGATGGACACTCTTTGCTGCTGTCCTCCGGAGAGTTGATTTGGTAGGTGATTTGTCCGTCCCTCAACGCCAAGAGTAAGAAGTAATTCCTTCATATAATCATGATCCACTTCTCGACCATCCAGAAGTAGTGGCAGGGTAAGATTCTCTTCCACATTCAAGATAGGGATTAAATTATAGAACTGATAGATTAATCCGATTTGTCTTCGGCGAAAGATAGCCAGCTTTGATTCGTTTAGTTTATAGATATCAGTCCCATCAATATACACCTTGCCGGAGGTTGGGGTATCTACTCCTCCCAGCATGTGCAGCAGAGTGGATTTGCCTGATCCGGAGGGACCGATAACTGCTATAAATTCACCCTTATTTACGGAAAATGAGACATGATCCAAGGCGGTAACCGCAGTATCTCCTTTTCCATATATTTTAGTTAAATTTTCAACTCGTAAAATTTCCATATGTGTCCTAACCTTTCTGATTTAATTGAATAAGTATAGTATATATGGACGGGGTGACGGTAGGGTGACTTTTTCTGTGACAATATTGTCACACACCGTGATATCATGGTTTCCTATACCGATTTAATCGTAATAATTATCATATGACGGATTTATATAGGCGAATCAAGAAGGTGCTGCCTTTACCTACTTCGCTTTTGACCTGGAGATCACCAAATTGCTTACGGATAATCTCCTGTGACATGGCCAGACCAATACCAACACTATCAGGAGAAGCATTTTTACCACGATAAAACCGGGTGAAGATATGGGGAAGGTCCTCTTTATTAATTCCAATTCCGGTATCAGAAATCTGAATTTCGGTATATAGAAGGTTGTCCAAGACTTGAATGTTGATTTGTCCACCCTGGGGGGTATGCTCAATGCCATTTTTTATTATATTAATGAGAGCCTCCGTAGTCCATTCAAAATCACAGATGATCTCATGATCTCTGGTCTCAACCTGGTAGCTAATATCCTTTAACTCCATTGAGATTAAGAAGGGCTTAAGGGAATTTTCAATCAGTGTTAAAACATTGACTTTCTCGGATTTCATTTTAATTACCCCAGCATCCAGCTTAGACATCTTTAATAAAGCGGATAACAACCACTCTATCCGCTTCAGCTGGTTGTTGATCAGGGCAGAGAATTCTCTTCGTTTATTGACAGGTAGATCCTCTTTCTCTAATAGCTCAACCATTACCATCATTGAGGTTAGTGGGGTCTTAATCTGATGGGATATCTCGGCCATCTGCTTTGAAAGTAATAGCTGATCCTGCTTTAGCTGTTCGTTGTATTCGGTTAACATGGCAGTTACTTTATTAATTTCGCTTCTAAGGATGCTAAGTTCCCCTTCGACATGATTACGAAGGTCCAAGGAATAATCCCCAGACACAATTTTTTGTAAGTATGCGGTCAGCACTTTGATATCGCGGTAACGCTTCCTTGTAAATGTGATAAAGATTAGAGCTAAGAGAATTATGGTAATGAAGACAAAGATTCCAGTAATAATATCTATAACAAAACTGACAACTAACAATATGGCAGATATGGAGAAGAGGCTTAGGGCTAGTAATTTTAACTCTTTATTCCGTAAAAGCATAACTTAACCTCCAATGCGATATCCTAGTCCACGAATGGTCTTTATAATGGATGGGTTCTGAGGATCATCCTCTATTTTTTCTCTAAGTCGTTTAATGTATACAGTCAGAGTATTATCGTTTACAAAATCACCGGATACATCCCATATACTCTCCAGAAGCTGGTTTCTGGTAAGAATATTACCTTCATGATTGACCAGAGTAAGCAGTAATCGATATTCCAAGGCGGTAAGAAATACATCCTTACCTTTTTTTTGTATCTTTCCCTCTGCTAGATTTATCGTAACATTATCATATTGCAAGGTCGAATCATTCTCTGTTTTGACGGATCGCCGAAGAACACTGCGAATACGGGACTGAAGCTCCCGGAGCCGGAAGGGCTTGGTTATATAATCATCAGCACCGATATCCAGTCCCATAACCACGCTGCCTTCATCATCCCTAGCTGTAAGAAAGATAACGGGAGTATTCGTAGTATCCTTTAATTGCTTGCAGATATCAAAGCCAGTTCCGTCTGGCAGAGAGATGTCTAACAGAGCAATATCGAACTCTTCTGTGGCTATTTTGCTTAAAGCAGAAGAAGTATTGTAGCAGATGGTCACTATATAATTTTCCTGTTGTAAGGAGTATTCCAGTCCAAGGGCGATGGAAGCATCATCTTCCACAAGTAAAAGCTTTAGTTGCTTCATATCATTGATTCCTTTCCGTTTACAGCATGCGATATTAGTTAAAATATTGTACCATATTTTGGTGTATGAATATAGTGTTTTTAATTAATAAAAGAAGAAGGTGTTGTGTGCATAATAGGTTTTAATAGATAAGTTATTTATATAATGCTTAAGTATCAACCAATGTTATCGCACAAAAACATTCTGCAAATAAATTTA
>CAYMLE010000069.1:0-13243 GCA_964391115.1 uncultured Herbinix sp.
ATACCTTTTTCTTCTGATAATCTTCCAAAGTAAAGAACATAATCATCTTTCTGCTGATAATCATCAACCTTTTTCAATTCAATGAAATTATGAATCGGTAAAGTTCTCCCCTTATAAAGATTTGTTTGATTTAATTTTGCTTCCATAAAGCGGCTTGGACATATGTATAAATCCACTAACTGATAGGTTTTTCTATTCTTATATAAAATTGCTTCAATAGAACCAATGATACTTTTCATTTTTGATCCGTGAATGCAGTTCTTTTTAGCACAATTCCATTTGCTTCCATTAACGCATAATTCACAAGGTGATTTTTTAGTATCAAACATCAGATGGTTTGGGCAAATCATCTGATAATCATGTGCAGTCTGAATCATTGTAATCCCATGTCGGTGAATTTCTTCAATAATGGAGGGTGTTAATTGAAAATTAATATTATTCAAATGAACAATATCTGGCTTAAATTTTAATAGTACCTCTTTGATTTTTCTTCTTGCTTCATTGGAATATATAATATGAAAAGGATAGAAAATTTTCTTTATTCCCGAGTTATGAAAATCCATATTGCGGGTGTAGACACCAGCACTATTTGTTACTGTATTTTGCTCATCAAACATTCCAAAATACTCAACTTGATGGCCAGCTTTCTCCAAATAACTCCCAATTTTTAAGAAATATGTTTCTGCTCCACCTCTTGGATATAAAAATTTATTAACCATCAATATTTTCATGATAAATCCTTTCCTTTTATGTTTATTTCAATACAGACAGCCTTGCTTATCCATTCATAGTCAACTATTTTTATATGGAACGCTTCCTAAGATATCTTTGGTTCTTATAGAAATCAAAATTCTTAATCATACGTCCATATTCATTACTCTTTATCCTATTTAATATAATTCCAGTTAACTTACCACCTGATTTATTCAAGATATCTCTAGATTCCTTAATGCTTCTAATATCTGTTTTTGCATATTCAGAGACCAGAATGACACCATCCATTTTACTCGCCATAACATTTGGGTCCACCGATGTAGTTATGGAAGGCATATCCATAATAATATAGTCATAATCTTTACTTAGCTGATTCATCAGTTCGTCTACCTTATCGGAGCACAGTAGACTAATCGGATTTATCCTTTTACTTCCACTAGGGATATAGTGTAGATGCTTCAAGTTGGTATCATATGTCGCATCAAGATATGTAATTTCATTTAATAAATAGTCTGTTAAACCAAGCTCTGGTTCATTATTTGATCTTTTATATTTCAATTTCTTCCGTAAATCACCGTCAATTAAAATAGTTTTCCATCCTGCAGATGCCATAGTAATCGCAAGATTAATTGCAATTGTTGTTGTTCCTACTTCAGGCTCACAACCACTAAGTATGAACTTCTTAGATCCGTTTTTTTGTTTTATTAGATGCATCTCTACTATAATCCGCTCGATTGCTTCGTGAGTAATACAGTTTGTATTAGTAGAAAAATCAATTATTTTGCTCATATGGAAATACCTCCTTTCTCTTTCTCGTATAAGATGGTATTGCTCCAATTATGTAAATTTCTCCATCCAGTCCTATGTCGGACAAATTGTATACTTTCTTAGAAAAAATCACTTGAAGAATAATCCAGGCACACATCAGTATAATCCCCACAAAAGTAATAAATACTTTAAACTTTAATTGTTCGATCCTCTTATTGTAGGATAATTCAGCTGTAGTAGCTTCATCTAATATATGAGCCAAATTGTAACCAGCTATATTGTTCACCTCTTGAATGAAGACGGTAGCAACAGCATTCGCCACCTTTATTGCAAGAACTTCATCCTGTGAAGTGGCATGAATCCCTAATACCAACGAGTAGGGTTTAAATGATATCATTTTTTTGATATTATCTGCATTAAGAACTGAAATATTTAACATATTTGAGGCCTGTTCACTTACCCTTGAACTTGTTACAATATCCGAATATAGTGTAAGCACCGAATAATCTGAGGAAGAAATAACGGTTGCTTCTGCTGTATATTCATCTTCTCTAGAGTTTCTTTCGCTAATGAGGTAAGCAGCACCATAAAATATAAGCCCAATAATAATTATTAACCACCATTTCGATATAATTGCTTTAAAACATCTTTTCAAATCTATATTAATTTCTTTATTCATGTGCCCTCCTCAATACTTTTTTGGGATTTGATTTCCATTTTGAAGTAAAAATGACAAATTGTCAATAAAATCTTTACAATTTGTCATAGTATTTTCAATATTGACTTTATATTTCCATATTATTGTTAAATATTTAATAATGTATATTTAAAAACAACATTACACGTGAAAATAAAGGCTCAATATATACCTTTTCATGTAGTTCTTTTATATTTTTTTCAAATTCTATACCAACAACAGACATACGATTTATAATCAAAAAAGAAAATGTACCTTCCATGGGTATGCTCCATTGTTCTAATAATAGTCCTTATAAGTCAGGATACTATTAGATCACTCTTTTAAATAGATCCAACAAGAAAATATGTTCAACACCCTCCTTAGATCTGATCTTTTTCGTTAATCTTGTTTTTGGTATTAGATTGAAAAACAAAATATAGCCTATAATGGTACATATATTAGGTTAAAAGAAAAATAATATATATTAGATAAGGAGGAAGTTTATATGGAGATAATGGATAATTGGCATGATTGGAAAAAGAAACTTGGAAAAGCAGTTGATCTCGGAGAAGCCGTTGGAATGTCTGAAAAAGCTATAACTAATCTTTCCGAAAAAGTTGGAACCTACCTTTCAAACCATGTTCATCCTCATAATGATGAGGAAAAGCTTTTAAAGGAAATGTGGGATGTCGCTGACGAAGAAGACAGAAAAGTTTTAGCTAAGATTATTGTGAAAATTGTTGATAAATAACAAACTGTAATGCTATTAGAGATTAAATTCTCATATAGTAAAGATCAGATTATAAATCAATACGCAAGATATATTGATACATATATCTTGCGTATTGATTGTCTGGTTATATATAAAAGTCTGGCGTTATAGTAGAGCTTTCAGTAGAATCTCAATCTCTTCTGCCGGCATTGGCCTATAATAATAGAACCCTTGTATCTCATCGCAAAGCTGTTGATTTAAAAACTCTACCTGTGCTTCTGTTTCAACTCCCTCAGCAATCACCTTAAGTTCTAAGCTTTTTGCAAGCTGAATGATAACTGTTGCAATAGCTTTATCCTTACTGTTATCCTTGGTTATACCATGAATAAATGGCATTGCTATTTTAATTCGATCCACTGGTAGTGCTTTTAGTCGACTTAAGGAAGAATACTCGGTACCAAAATCATCAATTGCTATGGTAACACCCAATTTCTTCAACTCATTAAGAATTTTAATCACGTAATCTGCTTCTTCGACTGCAATACTTTCCGTTATTTCCAACTCCAGATATTTTGGATCAAGTCCAGTTTTATTTAATGTATCGGCGATAACACGTACCAAATTAGGATTTCTAAATTGCTCTATCGATAGGTTTACTGCTATACGCATTGGACCAATTCCCATCGATTGCCATTGCTTGTTTTGTATACATGCCGTCTCAAGCACCCACTGGCCGATTGGATTAATGAGACCCGTTTGCTCTGCCAGAGGAATAAACTGACCTGGGGAAACCATTCCCAATTCCGAATGATTCCACCGCAGCAAGGCTTCCATACCAATAATCTCCTTGCTGAATACATCTACCTGTGGTTGATAGTATAGAACAAGTTCGTTATGCTCCTGTGCTCGGAATAGACTGTTTGTCAGCTTCATCTTTTTTACTACATCATCCTTTATCATAGGGGAACATAAGGTATATTGATTTTTTCCCTTACCCTTTGATATATACATAGCAAGGTCAGCATTCGTTAATAATAAATCAGTCTCCTCACCATCTTGCGGATACACAGCAATTCCCATACTTGCAGTGACAAAAAATTCCTGTCCCTTTACAATTACCGGCTTACTTAAGCTTCTAAGAATCTTATCTGCAACATCTCGAATGTCCTCAATCCGTGATATATTTGTTATCTGAATCAAGAATTCGTCTCCTCCGAACCTAGCTACAGTATCATGTTTACGAACACAGCCATACAGTCTTGCACCGACTTCCAGTAATAATTCATCCCCTCCCTCATGACCCAATGAGTCGTTGACACCCTTAAAAGAATCCAGGTCTATGAACATTACAGCAATCAGTGTCTCCGTTCTCCTCGCCAAATGGATGAAATGTTCTAATCGATTCTTAAATAGTAATCGATTGGGCAACCCTGTCAAGGCATCATAATATGCCAGATTGCTAATTTCCTTTTCAGCATCAACCTTGATCAATGCATCTGCTAAAAGATTAGCTAATATGCCTATGATATTCAGTTGCTCTTTCCGCCATGTTTTTTTATCCATCATGGTTTTATAACTAAGGAAGCCCACCGCTTTTCCTTTGTTCATTACAGGTGCAGCTACCAACGTTTTAATCTTACTTTGCTTAAGTTCTTCCTTAATATCAGAAGCATCCGAAGGCAACAATTCTACATCCGATATATGTATGATTTCATTATCTAAGATTTTTTGTAACAATTTCGGTGGATGCTCCTGCGATCGCTCCCACACCCTATTATCTGGTATTTCAATGCCCATCTTACACCATCCATGGTATAAAGACATCGTTTGAATATCCGCTCCAAATAAATAGAAAGAACATCGATCAACTTGAAAGCAGGTTCCGCTCTTCTCCAGCAAATATTTAATTTTATTCTCCAGGTTAGATTCTGTAACCTTTACGAAATCTGCAGATATCTGCGAGGTCATCTTCAGATATTTAATTTGCTCTTCATTTTCTTCCAGTCTTCTAATATATATCCGGTTTACATAAAAGGCTAGCCAAAGAATTATACATATAATGACAATTCTTATGGTGTATGCAACTCCGTTAACCTGTACTGTAGCTGAAGGTATTTTAATCCATACAATAATCTGTGTAAGGATAATGGTTAACCCTAACCAATACATCATATTCCGCTTGTTAAAGATCACAGAAAGCATCAGAAAAATAATAGGTGCTGCCCATACTGTTATACTTGCCACATTGACATAGTTAAGTGTAATTAAAGGAACCGAAGCTGAAACCAGTATTACAAATATAGACTCCTTATACTTATTGTATGTTGGTATCCGTTGAACAACTTGCAGTATATTTCCCATTGCAAACAGCAGTACACTATATAACACAGACTTACCGATTGGTTCCTGGTAAAAAAAATATTTCACTGCAAAACTAAGTAAACCGCCTATCATGAATATCATAGACATAATGTGATAGAATTTGAATAAATTAACCTCACTAAGTATTTTACCCGGTTCTGCAGTTTGATCTTTCTCAAAACGTCCCATCAGACCATATCGTTGGATGGAATAAAATATAGCTGAAATCGGAACAATTGAAATGACTGGTGACATCTGAGGTATGTTTATATTCATATAGGAGTTCACAATAACATCAGTCATCGTACCCAGTATTACTCCAATAGCAAATGTTATGATGAAAAGGATACTTTGTTTTTTCTTCTTAATCTCCTTTGATGTTATACCCCATTGACCTATTAGAAACAATCCGATTAAAGAACAAGTCAGATAATAGGTATTAAAATATATGTCCCACATTGTATTGAGTGGGACATTAATCCACCCACTGGTTATATGTACCAAATCATAATGATCTCTTGCTAGTTCACCAAGTCCAAATACATAAATGTTCACAATAACCGGAACATACAAGATAATATAGAGCCATTTACTTTTTAGAACCTTTTTCCTCTCTGTAAGGACAATGAAAAAATGCAAAAGTATACTATATGCTGAGCCCCATCCTACCGATGCTATGCGCCGCCAAAAAAGACTTGTCTCATAATCCGTAGCAGTATTGGCAACAGAAAAACAAAATGCCCATGTACTCAGCGAAAGAGTCGCCACAAAAAAGATTCGGTTAAGCCGGTTTTTTGGATTAAGCCATAATATATAGAGACCCAGTAAAATATAAGTAGTAAACATCAAATAAAATAGCAAAGAAAATATTAAAGATAAGGACATTGTGCCACTCCTCTTTCGTGTTTTTAATTGAAGGCATGTATTTATTTCTCTTGTTGTATTAAAAGCATCCTCTTACTTTTTTATCGGCTTATTGTCTCAATAAAATAACCTAACTTTTTGTATTATCAATTAACTACAAATCTATCTCGAGTAATATTGGCATGATTAATTCTCATCTGTAAAATACACGAATGGCAAACATATTATTCATGTTTGCCATTCGTATGTCTTGATATCGTGTACTCTATTAAAATAGCTTTTTTATCTTCCCTAGTAAACCATCTGCTTTATCAAGAGATACTTTTGCTTTTATTCCATCAATCAGTGAGTTAAGCTGATCCTCTGGAAGATCAATTCCAATTAAAGATTCCACAGCTTTTACAGGATCCTGAGAAAAGTTAGATGCAAAACTTTTATCTGATTGTATTTTTTCTACGATTTCTTCAATTTTAGCTTTTATGTCCATAGTTTTTCTCCTTTATAAATCCGACTTATATAACAAATAATATTCAATTACACCCGGTTTAGGGCTTACTTTATTATAACATAAGGCTAAATTATTAGCTAGAAATATATAGTGTTGTTAGCTCTTGTAAGATCTCCAAATTTACCAACACTTCCATTCACGTATCCATATCGGACATCCTTGTAGCGGATTGTTGTTTATTTTTTGATGGTATATCTGTAGGTTGTGTGGCCTTTAATTTAGATGGATTAGCTAATTTCTCTTTTTGTTATCATCGTCGTCATCATCGTCATCATCATCGTCATCATCTACTTCATCGTCATCATCATCGTCATCGTCGTCATCATCGTCATCGTCGTCATCATCTACTTCATCGTCTTTATCATCGTCATCGTCTTTATCATCGTCTTTATCATCGTCATCATCTTTATCTACTTCATCGTTTTTATCATCGTCATCGTCGTCATCTTTATCGAGTTTATCATCGTTGTCATCATCATCGTCATCGTCATCGTCGTCATCTTTATCGAGTTTATCATCGTTGTCATCATCATCGTCATCATCATCGTCTTTATCATTGTCTTTATCGTCATCTTTATCGTCTTTATCATCGTTAACATCATCATCGTCATCGTCGTCATGGTCACGATCGATATTATGTTCATCATCTTTTTCAATATCAAATGATAGTATTTTACCCGATATTGCATCGATTTCATACTCATGTTCTATTCCGTTGGCATAGAACTCCACCTCATAAACAAATCTTCCGTCATCATAATCCATCTCTACTTTTAACCCTTTGGCTACTAAGGAATCCATACCTGAATGATTTAAGGCTATGTTAGAAGCACTTTTTACGCCTATATAGGCTTTATCACTTGCCAGACCTACTTTTAAGGCATTTGCAAGTTCAAGCTGGCTTGCTTCTATCAAAAGGTTAAGATCGGTTATCGATAGCTTGGCGAGTTCCTCAAATTTATAATTTGAGTTCAAATCTACTAACTGACTAATTAGTTGCGCTTTACCACGGGATATTGAATATAAATCTGCGCGTGTCTTTATGGAATCGTCATCCGATAATGATTGACTTAATACTGCTCCATCGATTGAATATGCAAGCAATAGTTTATTTATATCTTCCGCTAGCTTTTCTTGCAGAGCCACTCCCTTTTTCTCATCCTTATTCTTGACACTTATCAGTATGGAATTCTTTATATCATCAATATATCCGTTTTTCAACATGGATCCAATCAATGCATTGGTAGCCACTTCAAGATCGGTATTTTCTAGATCCATTTCTCCTATGACAATCTTTCCCTCATCATTTAAGGGTTTCACATCAAGAACCTTTTCATGTTTATTTATTTTCAATTCAATACTGGGATTTACATCATAGGATATGACATAATCTACAGCCTTTGCTTCATACATTCCATAGCCTGCCATACCAACAATAACCATAACTAACACTGCGGCTACCCTACCTAATGGTTTCAACCAGCCATAATTATTAGTATTTTTCTCCTTCATTTGTATCACTTTTCCTTTCTGTTCTTCACAATCAGAGAGAATGGAATTAAGAACATCAGGAACACTATGATTAATAGCCCTACTGATTTTATTGTCGATATCTGTTTTCTTCATTTCAATTACCCTCCGTTAAAAGAACTCTTAATTTTTTGATTGCTCTATGATATTTTGAAAGAACTGTAGATAATGGAAGCGAAAGAGCATCAGCAATCTCCCGATGTTTGAATCCTGATATCGAATGGAGCATTACAATCTGCCGTTCCTCATCAGAAAGCTTCTCCATGCATGCAGTAAGCACCAATTTGTCTTCTAGAGTTACTGCAGGTATTCTATCAAATGCTATGTTCCAATCTTCCTGTGGATAATCAACCGTTTTTTTTCGTTCTCGCAGCTTCATAAGACATAAATTTCGAGTGATTGTCAGAATCCATGCAAGAGGTTTTCCCTTACTTTTGTATCCAGAAGCAGATGAATAGATACGCAGATACGTATCGTGTAACACATCCTCCGCATCCTGCATGTTCTTCAAAATAGACAGGGCAAAACCAAACACCGATGCATTCGTCATTCTGTAGATTTCAGCTAGCGCATCTTTGTCATTATTTGATATTCTTTCAATAAATTTGTCCAAGATCTCTGCATCTCTTTTACTAAATTCATGCGAAATTGCTTTCATGGTTTTGCTCCTTATACTCTATTAATGCACGGAAGGTTCTTTTTATTGCATCAATTATTTATTTTTTCTCGACTAGAGCGTGTTTCGATCTTTTATTCGTTAGATTGCGTTAATGTGGTGCCTTACATAAAATATGCTTACATCCCTCTAGGACATAAGCATATTTACTTTATTTGTGATTGATTTTATGATAAACATTCTTCATATTGTTCAAAGCCTGCTCAAGTAATTCTCTTGGAGCTGCGATATTGATACGAATATATCCATAACCATCTTTGCCAAAACTAGAGCCCATATACAGCTCAACCTTTGCCTCATTGATAAACCAATCCCTAAGTTCATCTTCATTAACTCCTAAGGCACTATAATCTACCCAAAGTAAATAGGTTCCCTCTCTTGGCATAACTACAAACTCTTCCATGTTATCCTTAAAAAACGTTCGGACAAAGGTTTCATTTTCATTTATATAATCCTTAACTGCTATTAACCAGTCATCGCACTGATTGTAGGCTGCTTCTACTGCAACTACGGAGAATATACTAGGATTATGCATTCCAATTCGATCTATTGATCTCTTAACCTTGTCGCGAAGTTCTTGATTTGGAATAATCATGTAAGATACTATGATGCCGGGTATATTAAAAGTCTTTGTTGGTGAGCTTGTATAGATTAATCTATCATAAATCATATCTTCTAAATTTAGTGTGCTATAATGATTAACTCCTTCTGCAAGGATATCAGAATGAATTTCATCAGAAAACAAAATCAAATCCTTTTTCCTGCAAAATTCTGCTAATTGTTCTAGCTCCTCTCTCGACCATGCCCTGCCACTGGGATTATCAGGGTTACATAATATAAACATTTCGGTGTCTTCGTCCACTAATGTTTCAAGATAATCAAAGTCCATAGTAAATTTTCCGTCTTTAAGAACTAATGAATTTTCAATTAGTCTACGATGATTTTTAACAATAGCTTCCTTTAAAGGGGAATAGGAAGGAGAATTAATAATAGCTGAAGAGTTCGGTTTTGTTAATGTATCTACACATATACTGGAGGCTATATTAATTCTTGGACAAAAAACAATCCACTCTCTAGGTATGCTAACACCCACTTGCTTTATTATCCAACGTTGAATGCTTGAATAGAATTCATCATTTAAATCAGTGTAGCCAAATATTTTGTGATCCACGATTTTATGAAATGCGTCCAAGATAGGTTGTGGAGACTCAAAATCCATATCCGCAACACCTAAATGGATAAGATCATCTCGTCCATATTTGGCACCAAACGTGTCCCATTTTGCACAATTTGTGTTCTTCCTATTAATTATTTTATCAAAATTATATACGGATTCCATACTTCCTCCTTTCTAGAAGCAAGTGTCAGAAATGCTCGCTCCTACCGACCTATGTTAATAATAATAAATAGTCTATTCAACATTTTTTCCATCTTCTTTATTCAAGCGAACATACTCTTCATAGTACTCATCACCTTTTTTAATCTTAGTTATACCAATACCGGTAGCTGCACAGATCAATGCAAAGATTACACCTGTATAACAAAGAATTGCCCATGGTAAATATTCTAAGGTTGGCACGCCTAAGGTTGTAGCCATATATACACCTGCTGCTGTCCATGGAACGATAGGCTCGACTACAGTCGCAGAATCTTCTAGAGTTCTAGAAAGATTTTTAGGCTGTAATCCTCTTTTAATATAACTTTTACTAAACATCTCACCAGGTATAAGGATTGACAATTGGCCATTGGAAGTTACAAATACAGCTGTGAGACAAGATACAATTGTAGCTGATACCAGTCCTAATGTAGACTTCACTGATTTTGTTAGCTTGTCCAATACAATGTCAAGAGAACCTGTTACAGCTAGAGTACCTGCAAATCCGTAAGCACAAAAAGCGATTAATACTGTGCTAAGCATTGATTTCATGCCACCTCGTTCAAGAAGCCGTGCCACATCCGGTATTAAGGTTGAAGGATCAAAGCCGGGAATATTAACCATTGATAAGCTAAATCCGTCAATGGCAGCAGTGAAGCCTTGTTGTATAGTAAATCCTTGGAATACAAGTCCGTTAACAATTGCTATCGCACTTGATAATAACATTACAGGAATCGTTGGTTTCTTCATAAGAGAACCAGCTAATACTATGATTACCGGAATTAGTAATAATATATTAAAATCAAATATGCTCTCCATAGAACCCATAACCTGATTAACTCTTTCCGGTGTACCTGCTGACCCAACATCTATATTAAGACCAACTATAGTGTAAACGATCGCAGCGATAACAAAGCCGGGGCCTGTTGTCCAAAACATATGTGCGATATGATCATATAATTTTGCACCTGCAGCGATAGGTGCTAAGTTGGTTGTGTCGGATAATGGTGACATTTTATCACCAAAGTAAGCACCGGATACTACCGCTCCTGCTACAATAGGAAGGGGAGCACCCATACCAGCTGCAACACCCATAATCGCAACACCTACTGTACCAGCCGAACCCCAAGAAGTACCTGTACAGATTGAAACAAAGGCTGCAACTAAAAATGATGTTATGATTAGAAAGTTTGGACTAATAATTTTTAATCCATAATATACCATCATAGGTATGGTTCCACCAATCATCCATGTACCAATTAACAAACCTACAATAATTAAAATGAATATAGCAGGCATTGTTTTAGATAACTTTGATACGATTGAATCCATAATATCATCCCAGGAATGTCCTAAGATTAATGCAATAATTCCTGCTGCTGCCGCAGATACAAGCATAAGTATTTCAGGACTTAGTCCAAATACCCCATATCCTATACCTAGTAATAGTATCATTATAATAATAGGTAAAACTGCTAAAAATAGCGTTGGCTGTTTCTTTATTCTTACAGGCTTATTTTGCGTATTCTTATTACTCATAATAATGCTCCTCTCTTAATCTTGCTTAAGTTATTTTTGTTTAATTACTGATTATTGCTATAACCTCTACTTCACAAAGAACGTCCTTGGGTAATTTCTGTACAGCTACACATGAGCGTGCTGGCTTACTAGTAAAATATTTAGCATATACTTCGTTAAACTTAGCAAAATCATCCATATCTTTTAAAAAGCAAGTAGCCTTTACTACCTTCTCAAATGAGGAGCCTGCTTCTTCTAATACGGCAGCTAAGTTCTCCATTACCTGGTTTGCTTGAGTTTCAATGTCGTCTCCGTTTATTTCACCAGTTTTGGGGTTTACAGGAATTTGCCCAGATGAGAACAGCATGTCTCCGTATATAACTGCCTGAGAATATGGGCCAATCGCTGCTGGTGCTTGGTTTGTATTAACTTTCTTAATCATTTATTTTGCCTCCATTTGTTTATATACTTATTATATTAATGAATTATATTTTAGTCAATAAAATAATGTTCATTTTTTGTACAAATTTATAATGCAATCTTTGTACATTTTTACTAAACATTATTTTATTCAATGAAATTTATTCTTGCATTTCTCATCGAAAAACGATATACTAAAGAATATTATGACTATATAATACGAGAGAATTAAGTAGTAAAAATAAAAATGTACTGATAAATCGGTACATAACTTAAAGAGGGGGTATAAAAGTTGGATCATTATCATATTGTTCTTACAGATAACGAGAAGTTAATACTATCTTCATATATAACACTAGTAGATGGTCTTGCAGATTATCTTGGCAACGGGTATGAGATAATACTTCATAGTCTCGAGAATCTAGATAAATCTATAATTAAAATTATTAATGGGCACTATACCGGTAGAACTGAGGGTTCACCTATTACAGATTTGGCTCTTTCTATGCTTGAAACTCTTAAGAAAAATAATAACAAAAAATCTTTAAGCTATTTTAATAAAGATAAAAATGGCGTAATGATGAAATCTACAACCATACCAATTACCGGAGTAAACGATCGAATTATTGGTTTGCTCTGTATGAACTTCTACACTAATCTTCCTCTATCAGATATACTTGCCAAGTTTATACCCACTGAACCTAACTTACAGTTAAAAGACGATGTTGCTGAAACTTTCTCAGATAATATTGATGATTTGATTGTATCTGCTCTAGAAGATGCAAAATCAAAGGTAATACTAAATCCCAATATAAATACATCCAATAAGAACAAAGAAATTATTTATGTGCTAAGCGAAAAAGGAATTTTCAATTTAAAAGATTCCGTTGTTAAAGTTGCATCCTATATGGGTATTTCAAAAAATACTGTTTATATGCATTTGCGTAATATGTCATAAGGATTTATCATGGTCTTTCTACTTGAATACGTATAAAAGGCAAAAAAGGTTGATAATCACAATCCTTTTTTGCCTTTTCCTTTTCTATATAATCATTCAATATAATATGAATAATCCAAGTATTTTTAGCTACTTCCTTTCAATCTTATGCATGGCATAT
>CAYMLE010000070.1:0-13215 GCA_964391115.1 uncultured Herbinix sp.
AACAGGTTAAGTTGATTTAAATCACAAATCATTGAAAAATCTTGCAATTTTAAATTAAATTAGTATTGAAGGCTCCATATTCCTAGAATCTGATCAAAGCAATATTTAAAATCAATCTTTTCTACTTCATCAGTAACATAGATTGGAATCTCAGAATAAAGCTGCTCGTTAATATAGTATTTTGCATAGCCGGCTATGGAGTTTTCTTTGAGAGGGGCTTGCAGTAGTCTGGGAAGATCATATTCGATATCAATGATATCTTCCGGTCCCATAAGTAGCTCCATATCACCCTCTAGAGATAGGTTCGCTAATTTTTGCTTTCCATCCTCTACTAGAATCGGGTTTAATTTATCTGGCCTAAAGATCTGAATTTTCTTAAAATTATCTATGCCGTACTTCATTAGTAGCTTGGTATCCGTCCATTTCAAAGTCTTACTGGGAGGCCAACCACAGCCAAGTACTACAGAGACTAAGGTACGATCTGGTCTTTTTACAGCACCAACAAAACAATATCCTGCATTACCGGTAAAGCCAGTTTTAACACCAATTGCCCCTTCCATCATATATAAGAACCGATTTTTATTCGATACGGAAAAGCTTCTTTGGTTTACTAATTCCCGGAATTGATGGGATGCTGTGTTTGTATATCGAATGAATTGATCATTCTTAATTGCATAACTAGCTATGACTGCAAGATCCTTTGCTGTAGTATAATGTCCTTCGGCATCCAATCCATTTGGCGTAACGAAATTCGTATTTTGGCACCCCAGAGAACGAGCCTTATCATTCATCATCGTTGCAAAGCCCTCCACGGAACCGCCAATATGCTCGGCAATGGCAACCGATACATCGTTATGACTCTCCAACATAAGGGAATAAAGTAGATCCTTTAAATAATACTGTTCCCCAGTTCGGATGTTTAATTGTACATCCGGTTGTCTGGCTGCATAGGAGGATACTGTTACAACATCATTTAAATCACCGAATTCAAGGGTAATAATACAGGTCATAATCTTTGTGGTACTGGCCATAGCCATCTGTTCAAATCCATTTTCTTCATATAATACACGATCATTCTCAGCATCCAACAATAGCGCAGATCGAGCATGAAGCTTAAGATCCTTTTTAACAGGATTGATGTGTGGTGTGGACTCATCCTCAGAGGATTGTCCAGTGAGCTCATTATACTCCTTCTGATTCTCCGTAGCTCGCTGGTTTTCTTCCTTTAGCTGAGCTTCAAAATCCTCATGTAGGAGTCCGGAATAATCGGCTTGCTCATCATAATTGCTTCTAACCTCTTGATAATTAAAAAATGAAAAAAATACTAATAATCCAAGGCAGGGAAGGATTCCCCTCAATTTTTTCTTCAAACTTGACCATCCTATCATATCACCTTATTAAAATTTATTGTAAAAGCCTCAGAATATTCATGATTTCATTTTAAATAAGTAATTTAAGGTGTTTTATTGTTGCTTTACTACCCATCTGCTTCGTTGTATAATTAAGTCAATGAAATTTTTACGAGGGGGGACATTATTTTATGGCTGTAGATCAAGCAAATAAAAAAAACAATGAGGACCGTCCAATAGAGTCTGATAAGCAACTGTGCAAAAAGCAGCGATACAAAATCATACGCGTTTTATGTTGTATTGGCTTCTTTGTATTTACAGCTCTGTTTCTTAATGAGGTTTGGCTTCAACCCTTCTTGGCCAACCGTTCCAATGACAAAGCCAAGAGTCTCTACCAAATGCCGACTCCCTCACCTATGATTGAGCCAGTTGAGGAAGCTCTTGCAACTACAGACATCAAAGAACCTTCTATGGAGGGTGATGCGAAGAATTCGATCCTAGAGGTTGATAAGACGCAATCAGCTTTGGACCGGGATTATATGGGCCGTCTGCCAGCTTTTCGTGGCTTGTTGGAAGTGAATCCGGATGTGAAGGGATGGATTAAGCTTAATGATATAAATGGTAAGAATGATACGAAAATAGATTATGTGGTTGTACAATCCGGTATCGATGATCCGGAATATTACCTGACAAGAGATTGGCTTGGAAATAAAGTGAAATCTGGTAGTCTGTTTTTAGATATAAAATCCTCGGTAGAGAAAAATACACAGAATCTAGTTATTCATGGACACAATATGACCTCCACCGATGATATGTTTCATTATCTCCTACGTTATAATAATAAAGAGTTCTATGATGCTCATCCAATTATTGATTTTAATACCATCTATCAAACGGGACAATGGAAGGTCTTTGCTGTATTCATAACAAACGGCTCTTCAGAAAAAGAACCTCTATTTGATTACACGATATCCGAATTTAAGGATCGTTCTAAATTTTTAGAATTTGTTTATCAAATCCGAATTCGATCCATATATAAGGCAGATGACATTGATATTAATGAGACGGACCAACTTCTAACCCTCTCTACCTGCTCCTACGAGGTTAAGAATTACCGAACTGTTATCGTAGCTAGAAAAGTAAGGGATGGTGAGAATCCTTCGGTAGATACGGATCTGGTACATAGTAACCCGGAGACTCTTTATCCGGACAGTTTCTACTACCGTTACGGGGGGAAGGCTCCAAAACTACCAAAGACCTTTCAGGAGGCTTTGGCAGAAGGGGAAATCCCGTGGTATAAGCCGATTAAGGAAGACAATGTGAATGAAAGGAAACACCCTTGAATTAGGAAGAAGCTTGTTGGTTTAGGAAGATACCTATTGATCTAAGAAGATACTTACTGAGAAAGAATAAGGACTGAGCCCTTTTTACTAATTAACAAGACAGATAAAAATGCCAACCATATAACCGGTTGTCATTTTTATCTGTTTTTTATATACATATATTAACTTAACCGTTGTTTAAAATCTTCATAGCCGAAGGTTTTGATGGTTTTAATCGTTCCGTTTTCCTCACGTAATAGGATATCAGGTAATCCAATACCATTGAAGGTGTTGTTTTTCACCATGGAATAGATTGCCATATCGCAAAATATCAGTTTATCGCCGGGGGTTAAGGGGTGTTTGAAGGAATAATCTCCAATCACATCACCGGCCAGACAGGTGGGGCCACCCAGCCGATAGGTATAGGAATATTCACCCTTTTGGCCAGATTCTATGATATGAGGTCGATAAGGCATCTCAATAACATCAGGCATATGACAGGCCGCAGAGGTGTCTAGGAGGGCGATTTCCATACCATTCTCCATCGTATCGAGTACAGAACTGACAAGCCAGCCAGCATTCAAGGCGATGGCTTCTCCGGGTTCTAGATATACTTGAACTGGATAGGTTTCTTTCATATGATTAATACAACGTACCAAAGTTTCCAAATCATAATCATCTCTGGTAATATGATGTCCTCCACCAAAGTTAATCCATTTCATATGGGGAAGGTATTCCTGAAACCGCTCTTCTACTACCTTTAGAGTTCTCTCAAGAACATCGGAATTCTGTTCGCACATCGTATGAAAATGCAGTCCTTCGATTCCTGTGAGATCTGCATCCTTAAGTTTGTCCAGAGTAATACCAAAGCGAGAGTTTTCAAAACAAGGATTGTAAAGGTCCGTGGTAATCTCCGAATATTCCGGATTAATTCTAAGACCACAGGATATCCTTCTGGTTGAAGCCGGATACTCAATCTCGAGTTGTTGGTTATAACGAAATACCTTTGACTTATATTTCTCCCATTGATTGATTGAGTTGAAGATAATGTGGTCACATAGACGTAAGATCTCATCAAATTCTTCCTCGCGATAAGCCGGTGAAAAGATATGGACCTCTTTTCCCATCTCTTCATAACCCAGCTTGGCCTCATAAAAGGAACTAGCAGTCGTTCCGCTAAGGTACTTACCAATCAAGGGATATACAGAGAACATGGAAAAAGCCTTTTGGGCCAGAAGAATTTCACAATTGGTCCGGTCCATGACAGATTTCAAAAGCTCTAGGTTCTTCTTTAATAAACATTCATCTACTATATAGGCAGGGGTTGGTACCTGGGTAAAATCAAGATTCATAGGCAACTCCAATCGAATGATATAAGTGTAAATTAAGAGTGACATAAGTCATCAATGATATCAAATCTGATTGACTTATGGCACTCTGATTATTTTATTTTAAATTTATGTTATCTTAATCTACCATATCCGGTTGGAAGCTCTCCTGCCAAGGAAGTCCATATTGGTTCAAGGCTTCCATGAAGGGATCCGGATCAAACTCTTCTACGTTGTATACGCCGGGTTTCTTCCATTTGCCGGATAATAATAACATGGCTCCGATCATAGCTGGAACACCGGTTGTATAGGAAATAGCCTGAGAACCGACCTCACGGTAGCATTCCTCATGATCACAGACATTGTAAACATAGTACTTCTTCTCTTGTCCATCCTTAAGACCAGTAAAAATACAGCCAATATTGGTTTTACCTTTCGTCCTAGGACCTAAGGAAGCAGGATCTGGGAGAACTGCCTTAAGAAATTGTAAGGGCACTATCTTCTGTCCATTAAATTCAATCGGTTCAATGGAGGTCATGCCAACGTTCTCCAGTACCTTTAGATGGGTTAAATAACGCTCCGAAAAGGTCATAAAGAAACGTATTCTCTTGACTCCTGGAATATTGATCGCCAGAGATTCCATCTCTTCATGATGAAGGAGGAACATATCCTTCGGACCGATTTCAGGGAAATCATAGACTCTCTTAATGGACATTGGCTCTGTTTCAATAAATGTTCCATCTTCAAAATAGCTACCAGGAGCTGTAACCTCACGGATATTAATCTCAGGGTTAAAATTCGTTGCAAAGGGATAACCATGATCACCAGCATTGGCATCCAATATATCAATGGTATGAATCTCATCAAAATGATGTTTCAGTGCATGGGCTGAAAAGACACCGGTTACACCTGGATCGAAGCCACAACCAAGAACTGCTGTGATACCAGCGTTCTCAAATAGCTCACGATAAGCCCATTGCCACTTATATTCAAATTTTGCAGTATCCATTGGTTCATAGTTAGCGGTATCCAGATAATGAACCTTAGTAGCCAGACACGCTTCCATAATTGTCAGATCCTGATATGGAAGGGCAACATTAATAACCATCTCAGGTTTGATTTGCTCGATCAATTTAATAAGTTCCTCTGTTTTATCAGCATCCACTCTAGCAGTCGTAACCTTGGTTTTTTTGTTATTCAATGCGTCAGCATTTTTTGTCATATAGGCATCCAAACTATCTTTCAACGCCTCACATTTCGATACGGTTCTACTAGCGATACAAAGTTCCTCAAACACATCTGGGACCTGACAACATTTGTGAGCGACTACACTGGCTACTCCACCAGCACCAATCATTAAAACTCTTGACATAACGAAATCCTCCTTTACAGTTGTAGCAGTATTTCCCGTAATAATTTACAGGCCAAGGCAGTGGAAGCACCACTTTGGTCATATACGGGGGATAATTCATTCATATCCGCTGCTATTATATTGAGTGTAAACACCTGATTCAATGCGGTAATTAACTCGGTAAATGTCACTCCGCCGGCTTCCGGAGTTCCTGTTCCTGGAAATACGGAAGGATCTAACACATCCAGATCTATGGTCAGATAAACTGGCTTGTCCTTCAGTGCCTTTACTGCATCCTCCAGATGATCTAGATTAAACTTCTGCATATGAACATGGTCCTTAGCCCATAGAAACTCTTCCTTTTCTCCACTTCGTATTCCGAATTGATAGATTTTACCATCCCCTATCAGCTCCCAGCAGCGTTTTATAACACTGGCATGGGATAAGGTTTCTCCAAGATAGTCCTCCCGAAGATCGGTATGAGCATCAAAATGTAAGATATGAAGATCTGGATATTTTTTTAGTGCTGCCCGGACACTTCCAAGGGTGACTAGATGTTCACCACCGACCATCATCGGAATTTTATTATCCTTCAGTATTTGAGCCGTTATTTCTTCAATGGATTTTAAGACCCTCTCTGTATTACCGAAGCCAAATTCCAAATCCCCGGCATCAAATACTCGGATATCGGTCATATCCTTATCCAGATATGGGCTATAGG
Organism: uncultured Herbinix sp.; assembly: GCA_964391115.1. Classification (GTDB taxonomy): domain Bacteria; phylum Bacillota; class Clostridia; order Lachnospirales; family Lachnospiraceae; genus Mobilitalea. Next base: position 6,072 of record CAYMLE010000070.1, read on the forward strand.
TCTCAATACCATAGCTCTCATTCCGAATCGCAGCACTGGCGAATCTTGTTCCTGGCCGGTAGGAGGTGGTACCATCAAAGGGAGCCCCAAACAGTACAATATTACTATCGTCATATTCATGATCGCAGGCAATAAAGGTATGGACATTTCTATACATATTCATTTAACTGCTCCTTAACATAATTAGGCAAGGCGAAAGAACCAACATGTAGTTTTGTATTGTAATACTTTGTTTGAAAGCCAAGGGAATTCCAAGCCTCTGCATTTAAATCCTCCTCTGGGTCATAGCGCTTTGAGGCAAATCCAAACAGCCAATGACCGGAGGGATACGTGGGTATATGCGCCTGATAAACCTTAGCAATTGGGAAGGTCTCATTAATCCGTTTATGGGCCCGTTTCATAGCCTCAACATATTCTTCATAATAAGTACTCTCATGCTGATTGACCAGAATTCCTTGCTCCGAGAGTGCATTATAGCAGTTTCCATAAAACTCTTTGGTAAACAATCCCTCACCCGGTCCGAAGGGATCGGTGGAATCGACGATGATCAGGTCATATTCATTCACTTTTTTGCGGACAAATTTCAATCCATCCTCATAGTAGATATGAACTCTTGGATCCTCAAGTTTGCACGCTGTTTGGGGAATATACTCCTTACAAACCTCTACAACCATTGGGTCAATCTCAACCATATCGATGGATTCTATACTATCATATCTGGTTAGTTCACGGATCGTACCGCCATCACCAGCCCCTATAACAAGAACTTTTTTAATTCCTGGATTGGTAGCCATGGGAACATGTACGATCATTTCATGATAGATATACTCATCCTTCTCTGTAATCATCAGATATCCATCTAGAGTTAATACTTTGCCAAATTCATAGGTATCTAGGACAGCAATATGCTGATATTCGCTTTGTTTATTGACAAGCTGCTCCTTCACCTTCATCGAAAAATTCACATGCTCTGTATGATGCTCCGTATACCATAATTCCATTCAGTACACCATGCCTTTCCTGATCGAATATAATTCACTATTTAATCTACCACATTAATATATTCTACATTCATATCCTTTGGTCCAGTCAGAACACTGCCCTTTTCCTTGGCATATTGGATGTAATTAATAATGTCCTCCGTTATCCTCTCACCGGGAGCAAGAATTGGAATTCCGGGGGGATAGCACATAACAAATTCTCCTGAAATATGATGAATTCCTTCCTTTAATAGAACGGATTTCTTGTCACTATAGAAGGCGCTTTGAGGAGTCATAGCAACATCAGGATTGATATATTCATGATTCAGCATTCCTACTTTACTCTTACTATAGCGTCTTTTTATCTCAGCTAGTGCTGATACCAGTCGTTCTATCTCAAAGGCTCTATCACCAGCGGATATAATAGCGAGGAAGTTGCCAATATCTCCGAATTCAATTTGTATATCATATTCCTCCTGTAGTATATCAAACACTTCGATTCCAGCCAGACCAATCTCAGCCGTGTGGACGGACAGCTTCGTCCGGTCAAAATCATAAATCGTATCTCCGTTGATAAGTTCATTGGAGAATGCATAATACCCTCCAATATTATTAACTTCATTACGGGCATATTCGGATAATTCTAATGTCTTTGCTACGATCTCTTTCCCATGAAGAACCATATGTTTCCTTGCCAAGTCCAGGGAGGTCATCAATAGATAAGATCCGCTGGTGGTCTGTGTAAGGTTGATAATCTGTCTTACGTAACCACTATCAATCTCCTGACCACAGAGAAGGAAGGAACTTTGTGTAAGAGAACCGGCGGTTTTATGCATACTAGCCGCCGCCATATCTGCACCGGCAGCCATGGCGCTGATGGGGAGGTCATTTCCAAAATAAAAATGGGCTCCATGGGCTTCATCTACCAGAACCTTCATGCCATGTTCATGGGCAAGCTTCACAATCGCTGAGAGATTAGAACAGATACCATAATAGGTCGGGTTGTTAATTAAGACTGCTTTGGCATCCGGGTTTTGCCGGATTGCCTCCGTCACATCCTCTAGTCTCATTCCCAAAGGGATTCCTAATTGATGGTTTACACCTGGATTCACATAGACTGGAATTGCACCGCAAACCACCAATGCATTGATGGAGCTTCTATGGACATTTCTAGGTAGTATCAGTTTCTCCCCCGCTTTACAGGTAGACATAATCATCGCTTGAACGGCAGCCGTAGTTCCATTTACCATAAAAAAAGCTGATTTTGCACCAAATGCTTCCGCAGCCAAATTCTCCGCAGCTTTGATTACAGAAGTAGGATGAATTAGGTTATCCAAGGGTTTCATGGAGTTCACATCAACCTTCATACAATCCAAGCCGAGGAATTCAGTTAATTCTGGATTGCCTCGACCTCCCTTGTGTCCTGGAACGTCAAAATGAACAACTCGGGCTTTTTTATGTTTTAATAATGCTTCATGTATTGGTGAATTCTGTTGTGTATAGTTCATTTCAACCTCCTTTGCATAGATCCCTTAGTATATATTCATACCGCTAAATATCTCAATCATTTCTTTTCGAAGGCTATTTGTAATCTCAAGCCTTTGCTTGGGCATCAATTCATATACATCCATATTAAAGAGATAATGTTGAAGCTCAATTTCTTTAATCAGCATCTTCGTATGGAATATATTCGACTGATAGACATTAACATCAATTGCGTCATAACGAGTCAGCGTTTTACTATCTATATAATCCTGAATGGAGGTGATGTCATGATCAATAAAATATTTCATTCCGTGGAGGTCTCTGGTAAAGCCTCTGACACGGTAATCTATCGTAATAATATCGGAATCAAAGCTTCCAATTAGATAATCCAGTGCATTAAGAGGAGATATCTCTCCACAGGTGGATACGTCAATGTCTACCCGAAAAGTAGAAATCGAATTATCCGGATGATGTTCGGGAAAGGTATGCACCGTTACATGGCTCTTATCTAAATGGGCATGCACAGAATCTCTCTGACTCAAAATATCCAATCCTTGATTACAGGATTCATCAATATGTTCAGAAGATAAGGAACCTTCTGCAATCAGGATATTTACGGAAGCACCCTGAGGCTCGTAATCCTGCTTTGATATGTTTAGAATGCGTGCTCCAATCATTTCAGTTACATCAACTAAAATATTGGTCAAACGCTCTGAATTATATTGCTCATCTATATATGCGATATAATCTCGTTGTTCCCTCTCACTTTTTGCATAGCAAACATCGTAAATGTTAAAGCTAAGTGTTTTTGTGAGGTTGTTAAAGCCATATAACGTAAGCTTTTTGTCCAACCCTAACATCACAACCTTTCTATTCAGTGTATACTGTATTCATGTTTATCACAGCTTTGACTATTATACAAAAATGTATATCATCTTGCAAGCATTATTTTTAGCATTTCTAAACCCTGAGTTTAGTATTAGTGTTACTTTTTGAGGTATATTATTAAAATCATATATATAATCTTCTAGCGTAGAGATCATTATAACATCGTACTAATATCATTCGTAACAATTAACAAAATATTCATAAAGTTTCCAGAGTGACCTTTATCGACTAAATCAACATTTGATTGAGACAACTTAATTATATTATGTAAACAAACAGGTGTCTTCTACTTCTATGATAGAATGTTATCTGCAAATGAAAGAGGATGGTTATGTAAAAATATAACCATCCTCTTGATATTCACTTTTTTTAAAATAGAATTCCATAGAATTCATTGTTCTTTTCCATTTTTACTTATATAAACTCATAAACAAATATACCAATCTATGGCCCTCTTTAAATATCTAATTTGAGTTGTTCGACTTCCTCTTCTGCCTCAAGCTTGAAATCTTCCATCTTTTCTGGATTTAATACCGGTAATGCATCAAGGGATTGCAAACCAAAGTACCGTAGAAATGCCTCTGTAGTACCGAATAAAATTGGCCTTCCCGGTGCGTCCATACGTCCCATTTCGCAAATAAGATTATATTCTACCAGTTTATTGACGGAATGATCCGATTTTACTCCGCGGATTGCTTCAATCTGTAACTTAGTGATCGGCTGCTTATAGGCAATAATCGATAAGGTTTCCAGTAAGACATCGGTTAGGATATGCTTCTTTGGAACATGAGTAATCTTTATGATCGCTTCATATAAAGAAGGCTTGGTACATAATTGAAAAGCTCCATCTAATTCTATAATATGTACTCCCCGCTCCTCCTTCTCGTAATCATCCATCATCGTATGTATAATTTTAAGTATTGTTTCTTCATCATGCTCCAGTGCTCCGGCTAATCGTTCCAGCTCCACTGCTTCTCCCATAGCGAAGAGAATAGCTTCAATTTGTGCTTTCACTACTTGAATCTCCATTAAAATCCAATCTCCTCCATCTGTATAATGTCTGTGGCCAAATAGGTGATTTCAATATCATCGCATATCTCTAGCTGATCGATCCATACCCTACCCAGTTTTATAAGCTCTAATACACCAAGAAAGGTTACGATTATCTCCATTTTATTATGCTGACCGCTAAATAAACTGCGAAATAGAAATTTTTTGTGTCGCAGCCCGTATTCTTGGATTTGAATTAGTTTTTTAGATAGATTAATTTCTTCTTTTTCAATCTTGCCAAATTTACTACGGATTGGGTCGATCTTATCGACCTGTTTTTTTACAATGGATTTGAAAATCTCATGGAGCTTTGACAGTGTCAGGTCCCCTAGTAGATCATCCACATTGATTTCTTCCTTAAAATCGGCGATTTCATCTGGAATGGTCGGAGGCTTAAACATGGCTTTGGAAGCATCATGCTCCTTATCCTTTAATTCTTCAGAAATATATTTAAACATTTTGTATTCCAGCAGTCGTTCTACCAATTCCTGTCTTGGGTCTACCGCTTCTTCTTCCTCTTTCACTTCGACTGGAAGTAGCATTCGAGACTTGATATTTAATAGGGTGGCTGCCATGATGAGAAATTCACTCATAAGCTCCAGATTCTTTGTCTTCATTTGCTTAATATATTCCAGATATTGTTCCGTTATCTCAACAATGGGAATGTCATAAATATTAATTTTGTCCTTATCTATAAGATGAAGCAGTAGATCCAGAGGACCTTCAAATGCTTCCAATTTCACCGGAATACTCATGTTACTCCTTTCAAAGTCAAAACCTCGATCCTATCAGTGTTATGGTCTGACCTCTGTATATTATTCTGACAAATAATCGAATTACTTATTTATTATCTAAATTCTCTGAAGCTAAACGGATGAATACCAAATCCGGTGGATTGAATAATCGCATCATAATGGAGTGAGAACCCAGACCTCTAGAAACCACCATATTCTTATCCCCTATTGTGAATCGGCCTGCATCATAACCTGGGAAAAATTTATACTGAGGAGAAATAACACCGCCAAGGAAGGGAAGTCTTGCTAATCCTCCATGAAGATGCCCTGCCAGTGTAAGATCTGCACCCCACTTAGCATAGTCATCAAAAAACATCGGATTATGGGCGATCAGTAGCTGATACTCTTCACCAGGCTTATCCAACAGGCGATCCATATCAATCGCTGGTACAGGATTAACGTTTCCCTTCGGATAATATTCTAGTCCCAGATTTAGCCCGCTGATACGAAGTTTTTTGTTTTTCATGATTATTGTCTGACTATCATTCCTCAGGAGGTGGACACCCAGCTCTCTTAATTTCTCCAAATATTCTATCCAAGCCTTTATCAGAGCAGTTTCCTTAATACCCATATCTCCTTCTGCCGAGGATTCTTTTCTTATATCATAAAACAATTCATGATTACCATAGGCATAGTAGAGAGGGTATTTACTCGATAGTTGCTCTAAGAGGTCGTAGGCATGACTGGGATAGCATGGTTTTTGTTTCGTGATGATATCTCCGGCTAATATTATAAAATCCGGCTTTAATAAATCGATCCGGCGAAGCATTCGTTGATTATGTTTTCCAAAGGTATTGTTATGAAGATCTGCCAGTACAACAATATCAATCGGTTCCTTGTTCGCATTTAATTTTGATGAGTTTAGCTTATATTTGGATACTATGAGGAACTTCCGTTCAACAAAGGACCACAAAATCAGTAATAGTATTATGGCGAATATCCAGTTCCATACCATAGGTTGTTCCTTTCCAGATAGCATTGTATATATTATGTACATCTTATACTATACTAAATTAAACGGATCGGTGTCAATAAGAGACTGATTTACTTGAACAAACTCAACGTTTCCTGCCCACATATAATGTATGGTTGCTGTATCCGATCAGGTCCTCCCGTTCACAGGTATGTAAGTGGTATTTCACCCAAGCTTCAAAGAGCTCATCAGTGGCATTCGTTATCTCTTCTCTATAATGATAAGTTACGCCATCGGATGCAACCATGTGAAGCTTCTCGATTTGAAACATCTCCATAAGATTGTAGATTTCCTTAATCGTGGTCATCTCAAATAGTAACTCTGGTTTACCAACACAATGAAAATCCTCGGTGATTGACCCATCCTTCATTCCTTTTGCTAAATTACCAGCTTGTAAGCCCCAATTTAAAATTACAGCATCATTCATTATAAATGCTACATAAAGATAACCTCCCGGTTTTGTCACTCTCAGTGCCTCAGACAAGGCCTTCCTCTTATCCTCGAGGGTATATAAATGATATAAAGGCCCTAAAAGTAACGTCATATCAAAGGTATTGTCCACATAACAACATAAATCACAGGCATTGCCTTGATGCACCTTTACATTCATATCCGGCGTAATCTTACTTTTAAATAGTTCGATATTATGTTCCACCAACTCAACAGCTTCCACATCAAAGCCTTTTTCGGCATAGTGAAGAGAATAACGACCGGTACCGGCTCCCACTTCTAATAGCTTCATACCCTCGCTCAGATATTGATCGATATATTTTGTCGTTGTGATAAATTCCACAGTACAGTATTTTCTCAATAATCTGCCATCTTCATCATAATTATTATAATATTCCTCAATATATTTCGTATCCATACTCTACCTCCCCCAATATAATATGTTTTTATGAAAGCAAAATAAATCATGAGCAATTTGCTCTTCTTTCCAAATGATAAAATATCATTATAATTTACGATGTTAT
>CAYMLE010000071.1:0-5358 GCA_964391115.1 uncultured Herbinix sp.
TTAGATCTGCCAACTCATCGACGATGATAACAATCTGGGGTAGTTTCTGATAATTCTCATCATTCAGATATTCTACCTCAGCAACCTTCTCATTATATCCTTTTAAGTCACGGACTCCGAGATCAGCGAATTTCTTATAACGTTCGGTCATCTCCATTACAGCCCAGTTGAGAGCTGCCGAAGCCTTCTTTGGATCTGTAACGACAGGAATAAGCAAATGCGGAATCCCATTATATACACTAAGCTCAACAACCTTCGGATCCACCATAATGAGACGAACATCCGTAGGATTCGACTTGAATAGAATACTCATAACCAAGGTATTGATACAAACCGATTTACCAGAACCAGTTGCACCCGCAATTAATAGATGAGGCATCTTCGCAATATCTGTAACGACAGTTTGTCCACCAATATCCTTACCGACTGCAAAGGCAATATCCGAGGGATGACTCATAAATTCATTGCTCTCTAATATCTCTCGCAAGGTAACCATGGAATTTTCCTTATTGGGTACCTCGATACCAACCGCCGATTTTCCAGGGATCGGAGCCTCAATTCTTATCTCAGAGGCAGCTAGACTCAGCTTAATATCATCGGACAAAGAGGTTATACTCTTAACCTTAACACCCTGATCTGGCTGCAATTCATACCTTGTTACCGCTGGTCCACAGCTGATATTTGTAATCGTAACATGGACACCGAAGCTTTCCAGAGTACTTTGGAGCTTCATCGCGGTTTCCTTAAGATGACGTTCCGAAGTAGCTCCTCTCATCGGTTTTGCCTTAGGAGCCGTTAGTAGCGTCATTGGTGGTGACACATATTTTTTTTGCATCGTTGTTTGCTTAATGTCTATTGGTTCTACGTTCGTAGAATCATTATTAGAGGATTTACTTTTTCGTTCTACGGCTGTCGAATCATCAGAATTCTCCTTGTTTGCTGACGATTCCTGTGAAGTATCCGATGTGGAAGGTGTAACCTGATGCGTTGATGCAGCTGGCACTTGTGACGAGGTATCCAAATCACTATGATCCTCAACCCCGAACTTACTTCTAAGTTCATCCTCATAGGTAGGAACCGAACCAGTCTGCCACATACTTGGTGGCTCTTGTTCTGTAATCGGATTTGTCTTGTCCATAAACAAATGATCTAGATTAACGATCGGAAGGTCATCCATGGAATCTTTATTGTCTGTATTATCCTTACTATTCTTAATATCTTTCTTCTGCTTCTTATCCTTGCTATTGATATTACTTACCGAAAGCTTCTGTGCTGCAGTACTTCCACCACTCGCTAGCTCCGGATCCAATACGAAGGTCTTAGCTGGTCTGCGAAAGCCAAAGCCAGAAGGGGCTACTTCATTTACGGTCTGCTCCCGTCTTAACTTCTGATACTCCCTTCGCTCCACCAGAGAACTCTTACTTTTCTTGGCTATATAAGTGAAGATAGCTTTACCGGTAATCACAATAATTGAGATAACCATAACTGCAATGGAAATAATATAAGCTCCCACAACACCAAAGCCTTTACAGAAAAACATGACTAGCAGACCACCAAGTAATCCGCCTCCATTCTTATCCCTCTGAGCGTTGGTATAATACTCAAGAATCCTTACCGTATCATCATAAGGAGTGGTCAGTAGCTGAATTAAGGCTGTTAGTGCAACTAGGAATACAATCGCACTCATTAATTTGCGTCCAGCAGACCGATTACCCATATTTGAGATATAAAATGCTGTTCCGAAGAAAATGATAAAGGGCAGAACATAAGTCAGCCCTCCGAACAGTCCGAATAAAATACCACTGAGAAAGCCACCGATTGCTCCGCCTAAATCAAGATTACTTAGAAACATCAAAAGAGAAACAACCATGGTAACTACCAAGATAATCTCATCCTGAATTATACCATCTTGCTTAATCTGTTCTCGTTTTTTCTTGGTTACTGTCCTCTTCTTCTGTGTATTAGTAGTTTTTTTCTTGTTTTGTTTGGAAGCCATTTGACATCCCCCTTATATTACGAAATGACCAATTACTGCGATTAATCCGATGATAAAGCAATAATATGCAAAATATTTGAATTTCTTTCCCCGTACGATAACCAACATGGTTTTTATACAGATATAACCTACTACACCAGCCACTGCCATACCGATCAGGTAATTAATAAGAGCCGAAGAGGAAACCATATCCGGCGTAAGATCCTTCAACTCCAGAATGGCTGCACCTAGAACCGCTGGAATCGACATGATGAAGGAATATTTTACGGCAAAGGAACGATCAAAGCCACGAACCAAACAAGCAGTAATTGTAGTTCCTGATCTTGATAATCCCGGTAAGATCGCAATACCCTGAGCTAAGCCGATAAGACCAGCATCCCCATAGGATGCGGTTTCTTCTGTTTTCTTCCCTGTTTTCATGCGATCAGCGATTGTCAACAATATAGATGTCAGAATCAAACTTAATCCAGGCACCAGAAGGGTCATACCTGCAGTTTCGATCGCATCCTGAAATGCAAAACCCAAAATCCCTGTCGGGATAGTTGATACAATTACCAGCATAACGAATCTGCGATAAGGTGTAGTTACCATCTTCTTGTATTGTACTTTATCCTTGGAAAAAAGGTTTTTTACGAAACGTGCAGAATTAATCAGGAAATCTCCGATGATCTGAAAGCCTTCTACAATCAACTCTTTGATATCGCTCCAGAATGCGAAAAAGATCGCTATTAGAGTTCCGATATGAAGTAATACGTCAAATAATAAACCGGTATCGGTTTCCATATGTAGAATCTGTTTCATGATTGCCAAATGTCCGGAACTACTGATGGGTAAGAATTCAGCGATTCCCTGTATCAGACCCATGATTATTGCATTGAAAAGGTCCATATTGTTTGCCTCCTGATATTTTCTCAAAATTTTGCAATCCTCACTGAGTCCGGTAACTATTACCGTTTTTAGCAGGATTGCCTACATGTTATATTATACCGTTATTAAAAATGTTATGCAAGGTAAAGATCAAAAAAGACGGATTATTGGGAATCCGGTGGCAAAGATACGTTTGATATAAAAGGGGCGAAGACACGGGCGTATATACATCTGGCTTGCCTTACCCTCATGCGGGAAAAGACATCCGCATTCGGCCGGTCTGCGCCATCTGCATATATACGCCCGTGTCTTCGCTGTTCTACAAATAAGATGATTTTAATAACATAAAATAAGATGATTTTAGCTACACAAATATTCATTTTAAAAAATACGATTTTAAAAAATTTTGTTAAAAAACTATTATCGTTTCGATTATAGGTTTACATATCAGTCATTTTTTTACTGCAATTCATCCACTGTATCGATAGAGGTATATTACCGCAATCACGATTACAGGTATATTATTTGAATGCTAGGCGTTTATCTCTGTATGGTTTAGGATATGCTGTAGGGTTTTCCTGGGGCATATTGGTCATTGAGATAATCACCCATATCGGTTGAATTAACCTTCTGAACAACATAATTTTCTCCATCCCGCCGGGCGACGATTCGACCATGCTTTAGTTGAACCTCTTTGTACTCTATATCGTCCATGGTATCTGGTTTAATCTCGGGTTTCTCCCTCTCTCGCATATTCGAATATACTCTTTCTAGGGGCACTACTGTATATAGCATCGAATGATCACCTACCATTTCTTATGAGGAAGTCTCTTTACTGTCGATCATTTGGTTGATCTTAGCAAGCGCTTCCTTAATTCCTCCAACCTCATTAATGATACCTTTTTTTACCGTCTCATCACCGACTAGGATTGAGCCGACATCCTTTGCTAGCTGACTCGTATCCAACATAAGATTCTTAAAGTTGCTGTAGTCAATCTTAGAATGATCTACGACAAATTTTATAATTCGGTCCTGTATCTTTTCAAAATATTCAAAGGTCTGAGTCACACCGATGACGGTTCCATTCATTCGTACCGGATGGATGATCATAGTCGCGGTCGGAACGATATAACTGTAATCAGCGGATACCGCCAAGGGAACTCCTATGGAATGACTACCACCCAATACGAGGGAAACCGTTGGCTTACTGAGAGAAGCAATCATCTCCGCTATTGCTAAACCAGCTTCCACATCCCCTCCCACGGTGTTAATCAAGATTAACAAGCCATCGATTTCTTTACTATCCTCAATCGCTGCCAGCTGAGGCAAAACATGCTCATATTTCGTAGTTTTATTATGTTGTGGTAGAACCTCATGGCCTTCGATCTCACCGATTATGGATAGTAGGTGGATTTTATGGTCTTTGCTCCCATTGTCCAGAAGGGTTTGACCATACTCACTTATTTTTTTATCCTTTAGATCTTCATTTTCTTTTTCTACTTTTTCTTCTTCCTTACTCTTCTTTGGTTTATCATCCTTCTCTTCTGACTTCTTACGACCGGCATTCTCAAAACCTTCCTCCTGCCGGTTCTCCGATTCCTGATCTTGTACTTGATCTTGTACTTGATCTTGTACTTGATCTTGTTCTCGATCTTGTTCTTGATCTTGAACCTGTTCTTGTGCTTGATCTTGTTCGCGATCTTGAACCTGTACATGTACTTGATCTTGAGTTAACAGATCTTTCTGCATTGGCTACTCCTCTTTTCATGCTATATTTTTCCGAATATAACAAAAGCAATTCTTCTGTAGTATTATGCATGAAAACCGTTTCTTTTATACGGCGGACGAAATAACCAAAATCGAGTATTATATTTATATTTATATATTGACTTTAGTTCCAATACATCTTCATATTTGTTTCTTCTAATTCCTTTACAAAGCTTCTTTTTATAACAAGAAAATATTCCAATTGTTTTAAAATCTGAAAAAGTACGGCCCGATATTCAAACTCTTCCCGTGTCACAGGCAGGGCTTCATTTTTATAATGTTGATTTAGGGATTTCAGCTCCAGAAGAAGCTCTTCAACATCATTCAGCTCATGATAGGAAGCTGCCGTCTTTACCATGAAATCAGCCAAAGGAATGGACTGGCGAAGAAGAACCGGTATCTGATTGATATTGTCTCGAATGCTCTTCAACACATCCACCTGATGCTTTCGCATCTCTAGGTACGTGACCAAATAACGGGTGTTGTTTATTAAGGTATTTCCCGCATTCTCATAAGCTCTTTTTAACAGTCCCTCGAGCATCGAGTCCAACTGGTTGAATTCTGCATCGATATGGCTAGCCTGGCTGATCAAATTGTTCCTATACTCGACATCTGACTGTATCATATGAGGCTGATTGAATCTATCATTGCTGTTGCCTGTCGATACCCGATTGTTACTATCCTGTACCGGATTGTCGCCACCCTGTACTGGAGTATCGCTATCTTGT
>CAYMLE010000071.1:5458-13055 GCA_964391115.1 uncultured Herbinix sp.
GTTACTATCCTGTACCGGATTGTCGCCACCCTGTACTGGAGTATCGCTATCTTGTCCTTGATTGTCGCCATCTTGCTCTAGATGATTTCCACCCTGTACTGGATGATTGCCATCTTGCTCTAGATGATTGCCATCCTGTACTGGATGATTGCCATCTTGCTCTAGATGATTGCCACCCTGTACTGGATGATTGCCATCTTGCTCTAGATGATTTCCACCCTGTACTGGACGATCGTTATCATGTACTTGATTATCATCTTCCTGTACTGGACGATTGCCATCCTGTACCAGAATATAATCTTCTTGTATCAAACAGGCATCCTTAGTCATCAAGATCCTTGCTAGGCTTCGAAGGACCTCCCTCATGGCCTCTTCGACCGCCAACTGTTCTTTCCGGATTCGATTTTTAAACTTGGGCATAAATAAATTAAGCACGACACCAATTCCCATTCCTATGAAAAGTATAAATACCTCATTGGCAACTAAATGAAAGCTCATATGTCCCTCAACAAGAAAATGAGTCATCAACACTGCGTTCATGGATATACCGTCCTGTAGTTTCAGGGCTATACACAATCCTACAAACACCAATATAAACACTCCAAAGGCAGCAGAATTATATCCAATTCCTTGAAAAACAATATAACTGCTACCAACCGCCAACAGAAAGGCTAGTATCCTTCTTACGGCAATCTCCAAGGTTTCCTTCTTCGTATTTTGAATGGTAAGTAAAGTGATAATTCCTGCAGAGGGACTGTATAGCAGACCTAGACTACTGGCTAGCCAAATGGCTATGGCAGAACCAATCCCGGCTTTAAATAAAAATAATACATTTACTCGTTTTATAACGGATCGGATTTGATACATAGATTTCCTCCCATTTCAATATCCTCAGCAGAAGGCAAGGTGTCATTAAGTATCTTCCTATAGCTTGTCCAAACTCTGCTCAATATCTGTAATAATATCCTGGACATTCTCAATACCGATGGACATACGAATCATCTCCGGCTTAATTCCACAATCCACCAGCTGCTGATCGCTTAGCTGTCTATGGGTTGTGCTGGCGGGATGAAGTACTCCAGTTCTTGCATCAGCCACATGAACAACAATCGCTGCCAATTGAAGCTGATCCATGAATTGCATTGCAGCAGCTCTTCCACCCTTAATTCCAAAAGAGATTACACCACAGCTGCCCTTTGGCATATATTTCTTCGACAGCTCATAATACTTGTTGGATTTTAAACCCGGGTAATTGACCCAAGCTACCTGATCCTGCTTTTCAAGATATTCTGCTACAGTCTGAGCATTGCTACAATGGCGTTCCATCCGAAGATGTAGGGTTTCCAGACCCAGATTTAAGAGAAAGGCATTGTTTGGTGAAGGTGTGGATCCAAGGTCACGCATCAGCTGAACTCTCGCTTTGGTAATATAGGCTGCTTTCCCACAATCTCTGGTATATACCATACCATGATAGGACTCATCTGGTGTGGAAAGGCCTGGGAATTTACCATTATCCCAATTAAAATTACCGCTATCCACGATTACACCACCCAGAGCAACTGCATGGCCATCCATATATTTGGAGGTGGAGTGTATGACTATATCAGCTCCGAATTCAAAAGGTCTACAATTAATCGGAGTGGCAAAGGTATTATCTACGATGAAAGGTATGTCATTGTTATGGGCCAGCGTAGCAAATTTCTCTAGATCAGCCACTATTAAAGCGGGATTCGCAATCGTTTCAGCAAAAACCAGCTTTGTATTCTCTTTGATTTCCTTCTGTAGCTCCTCAAGGGATGCATCCGGATCTACGAAGGTAACTTCTATACCCATACGTTTCAGGGTTACTGCAAAGAGGTTTACCGTTCCTCCATAGATGGTACTAGCAGATACTAAATGATCTCCGGCACTGCAGATATTAATAACTGCGAACAAACTAGCAGCTTGCCCAGAAGAGGTGCACATTGCTCCAACCCCGCCCTCTAAAGCGGCAATCTTTTGCTCTACGGCATCTACGGTTGGATTCGCAAGCCTTGTATAGAAGAATCCGCTTTCCTGCAGATCAAAGAGCTTGCCGACCGTTTCACTGGAGTCATATTTATATGTAGTACTTTGGTATATCGGAAGGACCCTCGCTTCACCATTCTTAGGTTGATAGCCTTCTTGGATACATTTCGTTTCAATTTGATATTCCTTCATAATCTCATACCTCCGATTGTTATTATAATTCCTCAAATTTATTCATGTTATTGCAATAATATACTGTCTATAATGATATTGTCAATATCTATATAAGCTATTCCCTAGTAATCTGATAAGCTTACTTCACTCTTTTAACACTACTAAACTTACCTCAAATCCATCGATTAATTATAAAAACTCAGAACCATCCAAACATATCGTTCAGAAGGTTCTGAGTATAATTTAACTAGTGTACTATTTCTCGTTATCCGCTACTTCAATCTTACGGATTTCCTTTGTTCTAATCTCCTTGGTGATGTCATCGATAAAGGTATTCAGAGGTTTCTGACCCTCATCTCCTAAGAAGCGGCTTCTTACGGATACAACACCCTCTTCCTCTTCCTTCTGACCAACTACCAGCATGTAAGGAACACGCTCCAGTCTTGCTTCTCTGATCTTATAGCCGATTTTCTCCGCTCTCTCATCCAGAGTTACAAGGACGTTGTTCTTCTGTAGTTCTTCCTTAACCTTGTTGGCATAATCTTGATACTTTTCAGATATCGGAAGTATACGAACCTGCTCCGGACATAACCAAGTCGGGAACATACCAGCGTATTTCTCAATCAACCAAGCAAGAGTTCTTTCATAGCAACCCATACTGGTTCTGTGAATGATATAAGGGCGAACCTTCTCACCGTTCTGATCCACATAATACATGTCAAACTGTTCTGCGATTAGGGAATCCCATTGAATCGTGATCATGGTATCTTCCTTACCATATACATTCTTCGCCTGGATATCTACCTTCGGACCATAGAAGGCTGCTTCTCCGTCTGCCTCAGTAAATGGAATATCAAGCTCCTGCAATACAGTGCGAATTCTGCTCTGAGTTTCTTCCCAAACCTCTGCCGTGCCAATGTATTTTTCCTTATTGTTTGGATCCCATTTGGAGAGACGGTAGGAGACATCCTCTTCCACACCAAGGGTGCGCAAGCAGTATCTGGCAAGATCCAGACAACCCTTGAATTCTTCATCCATCTGGTCCGGACGCACAATTAGGTGACCCTCGGAAATAGTAAACTGGCGCACTCTGGTTAAACCATGCATCTCACCGGATTCTTCATTACGGAATAGAGTTGATGTCTCACCATAACGAAGCGGTAAATCACGATAGGATTTCTGGCTAGCTTTATACACATAATACTGGAACGGGCAGGTCATGGGACGAAGGGCAAATACTTCTTTATCTACCTTCTCATCACCAAGTACAAACATACCCTCTTTATAGTGATCCCAGTGTCCGGATATCTTATAAAGATCACTCTTCGCCATAAGAGGAGTTCTAGTTCTTACATAACCACGTCTTTCCTCCTCATCCTCAATCCATCTCTGAAGAGTTTGAAGAATCTTTGTACCCTTCGGCATTAAAAGAGGCAGACCCTGACCAATAACATCAACCGTGGTGAATAGCTCCATCTCACGTCCCAGCTTGTTATGATCTCTCTTCTTGATATCCTCCAAATGAACCAAATATGCATCCAAATCAGCGTTCTTCGTATATGCTGTTCCATAAACTCTCGTCAGCATCTTATTCTTCTCTGAACCTCTCCAATATGCACCAGAGGAGGAAATCAGTTTAATTGCCTTCAGACTCTTAGTATTCATTAAATGAGGGCCTGCACATAAATCCACGAAGTCTCCCTGTTGATAGAAGGATAGCTCTGCATCCTCTGGTAGATCTTCGATCAGCTCAACCTTATAAGGCTCTTCCTTTTCCTTCATCAAAGCAATCGCTTCTTCTCTGGGAAGGGTAAAGCGAACAAGGTTTTCTCCCTCTTTGATGATTTTCTTCATCTCTTTTTCCAGCTCATCTAAAGCAGCTCGGTCAAAGGGAGGACAGTCAAAATCATAATAAAATCCGGTATCAATGGCAGGTCCGATGGCAACCTTTGCCTCGGGATATAACCGTTTCACAGCCTGAGCCAATACATGGGAGGCAGTATGACGATATGCAGCCTTACCTGCTTCATCATTAAAGGTTACTATATTTAAGTCACTATCTGCAGTAACCACAGTTCGAAGATCCACCACCTTACCATTTAATTCTCCGGCACAGGCCATTCTTGCAAGGCCTTCACTGATGTCTGCAGCAATCTCATATACTGTCATTTGATTGGAATACTCTTTTACAGAGCCATCCTTTAACGTAATCTTCATATTGATTACTCCTTTCCTAATGTTATGATAATTAGTTCCTTACCTTAATTCGAATAGTAACCGATTCCTTCACTTCAATCGGATGGAATGGTAATATTGGCTTCCTTTGGTAAATCCATATAAAAAGCCCGTCACTTTCGACTTAAGAATAAATCGAAAGGGACGAGCGTACAATACGTCGCGGTTCCACCCTTATTGGTGTGTAAAACACCCACTTAATTTGATGGTAACGGAATCACCGGACCGGATTAGGGCCACTCAGAGGTAGTTTTCATATGCTTCTATGTCGGAAAAACAATTCTATTCCTCCGCCTTGGATAAGATATTTGCACCAATTCATATCTCTCTCTGAATCCTTCCACATATTACTCGTCTCTTCAACGCGTTTGCTTAATGAGTTAATTATATCATTCTATTACTTAATGTCAAGAAATTTTGCATGTAAGTCATATTACAAAATTTGTATGCACATTATAATATATGAGAAAAAAACCAATCTGGATTCTTCTATCTATTTACTTGAAGGGAAAAATGGTCGAAGGGACTGTGCAAAGCTACTGGCCGGCATGGTTTGAAGAATAATTTTACCTGGTCCTGTAACTACAGTATTAAATATACCTTCTCCACCAAACAGCATGTTTTTAACCCCAGGAACCGTCTGTATCTCCATGGTACAGGATTCTGTCATAGCCGCCAAATAACCGGTATCAACAACCATCTTCTGACCAGGATTCAGATCATATTCCATGGCATTACCATCAATCTCGATAAATGCAATACCTGTTCCAGAAAGCTTCTGCATTATAAAGCCCTCACCTCCAAAAAAACCTGCTCCTAGCTTTTTCTGAAAATGGATGGATAGCTCAACGCTAGACTCCGAAGCCAAAAATGCTGATTTTTGTACAATCATATTATTACCCGGTCCAATTTCAAGAGCCCGGATGGAACCTGGAAAGCTGGATGCAAAAGCGATCATACCTTGACCATTGATTGCTGTGTACCGATTCTGGAAAATAGAATCTCCTGAGAACATCCTGCCCAGAGCCTTGCCGATGCCACCATTTGTGCTAGTCTCCATCTTCATATTCGGACTCATCCAGCTCATTGATCCACGCTCTGTTATCATGGTTTCCCCCTGGTTGACATGGCAGATTACTACCGGTAGCGGTTCTCCACAAATCTCATATCTCATACGTTACCCTCCTATCATTCATGAAAATATATATTATTATCCCACACTCCGTACCTGTCAGGATAAATAGAACCATTGATACATGCTTAATAGAAACAAGCAAAATATAAGTCGATATAAATATAATATATCGTTAATGTTCTGTTCTTTAAGTTTTATCTACCAATTTATTCCTTAATTATACTACAATCTTTATCTTAAAACAATCCTATCCTCTATCCAATTTCTTATTTTACTGCTTTTTTTACTGCTTTATTATCTGTTTTATTTACTGTTTTCATCTTTACCGTTTTACTTGCTGTTTTACTTGCTGTTTTATTTGCTGTTTTCTGTGGTTTCAACTGCTTTAGGTCTACTTCTTTTAGATTTCCTACCAGAGATATGGAGCTCCTCTCCATATCCAAGTATTTATTAGCAAACTCCTTCACATCCTCTAAGTTCACCCTATCAATTCCTGCCACCAACTCCTCTAGGGACGCAATTCGTCCACGGTTAAGCATAGATTTGCCATTGGAATTCATCCGACTTTTGGCGCTTTCGCTACCGAGAATCATCTCTGTCTTAATCTGTTCCTTCGTCATCGATAATTCCTCCGGGGTAACACCCTTCTTCTTGATATTCTGCACAATTTGCTGAATCTTATGAAACACTACCGTGGTTTGGGCAGGGTTCATCGCAGCATAGATATGAAGTAAGCCGGTATCTTTATAGGAGCTTCCGTAGGAGTAGATGGAATAGGTGAGACCACTATCCTCCCTGATCTTTTGAAACAATCTGGAATTAAGACTGCCACCTAGGATGGAATTCAGGAGGGATAATGTAAACCGTTCCTCAGAAAGATAGGAAATACCGTCAAAAGCGATATTTAGATGCATCTGCTCGATATCCTTATCCCGTTTGCAGATTACCTGATGATAATTCGGCTTTATAGCCTGGTTACTCTCATTCAAACCATTCGGCCTAATACCTCCAAAATGCTGTTCAAGAAGCTCTAGAATCTGTTGCTTATCAAACTGTCCTGCAACTGAGATAACGATATTCTCCCCAACATAGTGAGTGTCGATAAAATCTAGTATCTGCTGCCGGCTCACCTTACGTACCACCCGTTTGGTCCCTGAGATCATATAACCGAGAGGATGATCCTTCCATATGCGCTGCTGAAGCATCTCATGGACTAGGTCCTCCGGCGAGTCATCATACATATCAATCTCCTCGATAATAACACCTTTTTCCTTCTTTAAGGCCTTCTCGTCAATTACCGAATGATTGATCATATCCCCTAGGATATCAATTGCCATGGGCAAATGCTCACTTAGAGTAGTTGCATAGTATGAGGTACATTCCTTACTGGTAAATGCATTGATATTTCCGCCTATCATTGCCATCTCATCCGCAATCTGTCGTGCGCTTCGCGTATGGGTCCCCTTAAACATCATATGCTCAATCATATGGGCTATGCCATTATTACTATCATCCTCATTGGCCGAACCAACCCTTACCCATACTCCAAAGGAAGCACTTTTTAGGTATGGCATGGTTTCCAGCACAACGATGATTCCATTGGATAATTTATATTGATCTGTCACTGCAGAATCCTCCATTATAATTGTTCTATAGGAATACCCCCATCTTTTATTTATTTCATCAATAAATGCTGTAATGGGGGTAATACTTAGAATGCATCAAAATATATTTCCTATGTAATTACGATGATTTTACCACAGGTCTAATCGAATGGCAACAAATTACGGGTAACAAACTCATCCTATGGTTATATTTCGTCCATAGTGTAGTTCATTACCCGTATAATTTTATAATCTTCAAATAAACAAGTACTAGTACTTTTATATATATATATTCTAATTCGAAAACGATCCATATATTAGCGCATTTCTGCTTATACTAATTTCAAATTAGCTATATAGTAGTGCTTTCCTACTTGATCTGATTGATTTCATAGCCCTTCTCTTTTAAGATGTCTAATACACTGTAATCACTAATGTAGTG
>CAYMLE010000072.1:0-13021 GCA_964391115.1 uncultured Herbinix sp.
ACAAGACACAAGGGCTAGATGAGGCCTTGGTCGCTCTTATCGAACAATATGATTTCGAAAACCAGTGCTTAATTTCCTCTACGGATCACAAAGTATTAAAGCGGGTAAAGGCCCTAAATCCTAATATTAAAACCGGCTTAATTCTCTCCACCCTATATGGAAATTATTATGAAATGAAATTCATTGATTACTATAGCATTCGATCTCCCTATATTACCAAATCCGAGGTTGACAACGCTCACCGTCAGGGTAAGGAAATTCATGCTTGGACTGTCAATACGATCAGTGAAATCGAACGTATGAAGTCTCTGGGAGTAGATAGTATTATTACAGACAATCCCATCCTAACCCGGGAGGTTTTATATCGGGACGACACTACTGAAAGCTTTATTAATCTTCTCAATCGAATGCTAAAACACCGTTCCTTTTATCAACTTGTTCAATTTGTACGGTAAATTATTGACAAATGAAGCGGTTAAGTTATACTAAAATCACCGATAATGAAGAGAGGCAACCGATGAGAAACTATTTTAAAGGATATCAGAAACATTTTAAAGTAAAACATAGAAAACTACTGCTGCTTGAGCTAGCCTTTCAAGCCGTATTAATACTAATCATGCTGCTCTTGGTGAATAATGTCTTAGGCTATGTATTAAAGCTATGGGGCAAAAGTTATATCACCGAGGAGAATTTTTTATCCTTTCTCCTCTATCCACCTACAATAATCCTTATAATCTGCCTCTTAATCGTACTGCCCTTGTTTGTTTTATGGAAAATGACTACCATGATACAATATTGCTTTACCGTTTCCATGAAGCATAAAGCTAATTACATCAAGCTGATTATCTTAAGCTTTTTTAAAACCATAGGAGTCCTCCTTAAGGGCAATGTTTTATTACCCTTCCACGCTTTACTTTTTTATCTCTTTATCAATACACCACTACTCCTTGTCGTGGTTATTAAGATGAATTTCCCAGGTAGTATCCAGGGATTCTCTGCCTTGCTTCTGAGGGGAATGCTACTCGTCCTTTTGTTATTGCTATCAACCTTTTGTTTTCGACGAATCTTTACCTTGCATTATTACATCAATGAGCAAACTCGTTTATCCGTAAGTATCCAAAAGACCAAGGAGCTTATGAATGGCCGTAGGTTGATAACCGCGTCCACCCTCCTCCTCTATAACCTATTAATCCTACTGGGCTTCTATCTAATTTACAACCTAACATTAATCTTGATGGCCTTGATGATTTATGTCTTTGTAGATAAGAACATGGCAGTAACTACCTTCCTGTCCTACTACCCCAGTGTCAGATTTTATCTGGTTGTGATTCTGAGCATCGTATCCGCTGTGGTAAATCTGAATTTGATTTCCTCCCTCTACCATACCTATCGTGAAGAGAGTGATCCAACCTTTTCGCTGCAGATTTGTAGCTATCAAGAGGAAGAAAAAAGAATTCTACCTGCAAAACGACAGAAGAGGGCGTTGACCTTTGTTCTTCTTATTTTGGCGGCAGCTGGAATGATTAATGTCTATTTCACTATAAGAAATGATTCCTTATTCCTCAGTCAAGCCTTACATCGTATACAAATCGTATCTCACCGCGGAAGTTCCATCGAAGCTCCAGAGAACACACTTCCATCTCTAGAATATGCCATCGATGCTCATGCCGATTATGCTGAGATTGATGTTCAGCAGACAAAGGATGGTGTTCTTGTACTTCTTCATGACACCACCTTAAAACGCACGACTGGCGTAAATAAACCTCTTTGGAAGATGAACTATGAAGAACTGCAGACCTTGGATGCCGGCTCCTGGTTTGGCGAGGAGTTTGCAGACACTCCCATCCCAACCTTGGAAGAAGTCTTACAACTTTGCAAAGGAAAAATCAAACTAAATATCGATGTAAAAATCAATGGCTATGAACAAGAATTAGCAGAGCGATTGGTAGAATTGATTGAACAATATGATTTTAAGTATCAATGTGTCGTCTCCTCTTGGAATTATGACCTGTTGTATAGAATCAAGCAGCTAGATAATGACATACGTACTGGACAGATTATCTCTGCTGCCTTTGGTCCCTTCTATGATAGGGAGTATGTTGATTTCCTAAGTCTTAGATCTAGTTTTATTAATAAGAATGTAGTTACGCAGGTCCATCAAGCAGGCAAAGAGGTCCATGCCTGGACAGTGAATTCCAGAACGGAGATGGAGCGCATGAAATCCCTTGGAGTAGATAGTATAATCACCGATGACCCTCATCTGGCCAAGGAAATCGTTCTGCGCAATGATACCAATGACTCATTCATAGAGCTGTTAAATAAGATGCTGAAAAACAATTCCCTCTATCGACTTGTAAGGCAATAAAGAAGGGAAAACAAGCTACTAGATGAATGGGCATCTCCATATTTTCATTACAATCAACTGCTGAGCAAATGATAAAAGGGGCTACACAATAGCGATATATTTGCATTGTGTAGCCCTACTTTTATTTCATATAGTTTACCGAACTATTCAGCTCGTATCTGATTATCTATCCTTATTACCAAATAGCAATTATAATGCCAAACGATAGATCTGCTCTACATCCTTAGAGGTCAGCTTCACAAATCCGCCCATGGTACCATGTTCACCAAGGCCAAGCTTTTCAACCATTTGTGATATATCCTCTGCCTTTGCGCCTAACTCCTTAAAGCTAACTGGCATTCCGATTGAAGTAAGGAATCGTTTTAAACGCTTAATACCTTCCATCGCTGTTTCCTCAGGGTTGGCAAAATTCATATGACATCCCCATACACGAACAGCAAGCTGAGCGAAACGATTCACATCATGCTTCATAACAAAGGTCATCCATGCTGGAAATATGACTGCAAGGCCTGCGCCATGGGCCACATCATAAAGGGCAGAAAGCTCATGCTCGATACCATGACTAGCCCAATCCTGATCTCTTCCGACACCTACGATATTATTATGGGCAACCATTCCCGCCCACATGATATTGGCCCGAGCTTCATAATCATTTGGATCTGCGATTACTCTGGGAACCTCTTTAATCATAGTCAATAAAACTGCTTCACAAAGGCGATCCGTTATCTCAACTTCCTTCGTGTTTGTAAAATAACGTTCAAATACATGAGCCATGATATCCGTAGCTCCTGCTGCCGTCTGGTAGGCAGGAAGCGTTTGGGTAAGCTCCGGATTCAGGATTGAAAAAGCTGGTCTTAGAGCTTCTCCGCCTGCACCTCTCTTAAGCATTCCCTCTTCCTTAGTAATAACACTATCTCCAGAGCCTTCACTGCCGGCAGCCGCTATCGTGAGCACTGTGCCAACCTTTAAGGCTTCCTTAATCTGTTTTCCTTCATAGAAGTCCCAGAAATCTCCATCATAGGGGACTCCCGCTGCAATCGCCTTTGCTGAATCGATGGAACTGCCACCACCGACAGCCAAGATAAAGTCTACCCCTTCCTTACGGCACAGATCAATACCCTGATAAACCAGACCGCTTCTAGGGTTCGGTTGTACTCCTCCCAGTTCTACGTAGGTGATATTCTCCTTTTCTAACGAAGCCTTCACCCGGTCTAATAATCCGGAGCGTACCACGGAGCCTCCACCATAGTGAATCAGAACCTTACTTCCTCCAAAACGTTTCACATAATGACCTGCTTCATTCTCTGTATTCTTTCCAAATACAAAATAGGTCGGGCTATAAAAAGTAAAATTATTCATTTCATCAAACTCCTTTCAATCTATAAACTTATCGTAGGTAATTGTGAAACATACAAGTTTGTTGTATAAGCACCAATTACTATTCCAGATGGATTAATGAATGCATCACCAACGCTTCTTCTGCATAACTTCCATTCAAAAATCATAATTGATGTTCATACCATATCTATCGATTACGAGTTTCGCAATTATCTATATTAACGTATCAGTACATTCTTATCATAATAGATATCATTATCTTTTTCCATGGATTATATCATCATGTTATAATAATTCATATACTATGATACCAATACAAAGTAGCAGATACAACAAGGTCCCGATATTTCTAAAGTAATCCCTCTTTTTCCAATCGGATATGACTTTTTTCAACATAATTCTATGCTTATACTTAGCGAATAATACAATCCCCATAACAATACTAAATATAATCCAAAGGAAGAATACACCAAGGATCCCTGCATTACCACCCAAAGCAATCTGTGCTGCGAGTATTCCGATAGAATTAATCATAATATGTAGAATAATATTATATCGGATCGTATTGGTCCGTAGGGCAACATATGCAAATACAAACCCCAGGGTGGTTGCATATAGAAATTGATTTAGGTTCATGTGAAACAGGCCAAAGGCTACTCCAGAAATTAGAATTGCCGGTAGATCTCCAAACCAACGGAGTTTATTTAATAGATACTTACGGAAAACAATTTCCTCCATGATTGGTCCTATCAGTACTACATAGGCGATGTTTAGATACATATTACTATTATTAATCAGCACTTCCACTGGATTCACCAGTTCCTGATTCTTAGCAATTGATACTACAACTAAAATCATAGTGGTTATAAAGTTCGTAATGTACATAAATGCAATGCAGACAAAGAAGGCTCCAAGGAACTGTCCCTTACTTAATTCCTTTACTTCTTCCTTGGGAGTGTCTGGTATCTTATGAACCATCGCGATAAATATGGGATAGCCGATTCCCGCTGTCGTGATTGCCGATATGATAATGGCAAACCAATTTGAAGAATAAACCTCTGGCATATACCTATATACCCATCGAACTATTAAGAACTGGGACGCTAAGGTAGCAAGAGCCATGAAAACCAATGCCATTCCTATTCTTGATAGGATTCGTTTTAGAGGAAGATTCGGTGTTAGCACAACCTCCTGTAGATTCCTGTATTCCTGCGAGTAACTATCTGTCTGATCTGCTAATAAAGGGTTTTTTCTTTCTTGATCCATACCTTACCTCCATACTCCATGCAATCACAAGTAATGCATAATCATCTACTTAAGCCATAATCAAGAAGAGCTATGGTATCACTCCATCTCCCTGATGTAGTTGAATCCATTACAACAGCTAATACTTCCTTACCATTTTTTTGTCCTCCTGCTATCAGACATTTACCTGCCATGGTACTGGTACCTGTCTTCAATCCAGTGCAATTGGAGTAATAATGAGGACTGGAACGCTTTATTAAAGCATTGGTGTTATTCCAGGTAACATCCTTTCCACTAACATATACATTCCGTGAGCTGCTCTTCTGTGTAATATTCAGAATAATCTCATCTCCCGCTGCTGCCAATCCAATCATACCCATATCATATGCGGTGGTATACTGACCAAGGGCATCATAACCATCTGGAGTCTTAAAGCAGGAATTTACAGCTCCAAGGGTCTTAGCCTTGGAATTCATCAGCCTAACAAATTCAGTTACTGCTTCCTCACAGGAGGCCTCTGGATTCTGTAGAGCCTTTCTTCCGATGTGAGTAGCGATAACATAGGCCGCATCATTACCAGAGGGAAGAAGCATCCCTTCCAAAAGATTATTTATTGTTAAGATTTCCTCCTCATGGAGATTAGCACGGGTGGAATCGGTCGTTATCAACTTTATCTCTTCCCCAACTGTTACTACTTCTTCAAGTCCACACCACTCCAGTGCGGTCAGGGCAGTCAGAAGCTTGGCTGTACTGGCAGGAAATACTGCATTTACTGGATTTTTATGATATATTACTTTTTTTGTTTCAACATCAAATAGTATCGCCGCTTCCGCTTTTATTGAGATCTTAGGGTTGTCAATTGCAAGAGCTTCCTCCAGCTTACTAGTATATATCATCTCTGGAATATAGGCCAGATAGTCGACCTTAGTGCTATCTATAATCAGCTCTCTAGTCGGTGCTTCCAGCAAAATCCCTTCCTTTATATTAGAAGTCGAGGCTTCAGTCGAAGCCCCAAGGATTTCTGTCTCATCTACCGAAGCTGTCTTCTCCTTCGCATCACTATCTGGAGAAACACCTTCTTGGGCTGAACTACCCAAGCTGTCTATATTGATATTCGCTGCTTCCTCTGGCGCAATATTCCCCGCTGATGAAGGCTCGGATTCCCTATCTTCATGAT
This sequence comes from uncultured Herbinix sp., assembly GCA_964391115.1. GTDB lineage: Bacteria > Bacillota > Clostridia > Lachnospirales > Lachnospiraceae > Mobilitalea. Next base: position 6,126 of record CAYMLE010000072.1, read on the forward strand.
TACTGAGCTCGGTTGATTGCTCGGACTCTTCTTTGGCATATTCTAAGATTTCATTGTCTTGAACAATATCCTTCGTATTTTTATCATTATCTAAAGAGGTATCGTACTCTACTGTATCATTGGTATCTTCCTTTACCATCTGATCGGCATTTGTTCCAGGCTCATACCGTGTCATTAATGTTGCCCCATAAAACAAGCTAGCAATAACAAGTGAGCCAAACAACAATAGACCTAGAATACTTTTCTTGTTCATATTAATCTCCTTCGGTAATAAGTCATGCTCATTTAAATTGGGGACGTTCCATTAAAAACTAAACGTCCCCTTTTTCATAATTGTAATATTTATTTCCGAAAAGCGCAAGATTTATCCTGTATCTATGATAAATAATATCTAATTATTTATATCTACACTTACATTACCAACACCACCATCAATATGAATCGAGTTCTTCGCCCCCTGATTGCTGTTGATATTTTTTACTTTCGTTCCATTGACCCTTATGTTGCCAACACCGGAGTCAATCTTGATATTATATTCCTCTTCTCTTCCCACTAGGTTCAGATTAACATCACCAACACCACAATCTATGCGATTTTCTCCTAATAAGATTCCCTCCATTCGAAGGTTACCCACTCCATTGTCAATGTCCGTATGTTTAAACCGGACCTCTGTCAGAGTAATATTGCCAACTCCTCCATCAATCTCAACATCATCTGCTTCAATATAGCTCCCACTAATATTGCCTGCTCCAGCATCCAGGATAAGTTGTTTCGTCTTTAAAGCGTCTATGACAACATTACCTGCACCACTGTCAATTGATACCTTTTTAGCTATGAATTCCTCGGGAATATATACGGTTATTTTGGATTTGTAGCTTTTCATATTACCAAAGTTAATCCATTGTAACGGATTAAAGCTCTCCTCTGATATAATCAAAGTCCCACTGGAAGATACTTTAGCCTTAAAACTATCCAATACATTCGATGCTTCAACTTGAAAGGTATCACCAGGAACGATATAAAGATCCCCCGTCGAATTACTAATTGATATGCTTTGTACCCCTGTAAACTCTTGGCTAAAATCAATTCGGTCCTGATCTTCCCATAGAGGTTTTCCTGATACAAGGGATACGACATTGATCGCGAGGGAAGTAATCGCTGTTATAATACCCACTGCCAGTAATATGGCAAATGCGGTGGCTACATACTTGATTGTTCTTTGAACACTATTCATTTTATATCAATCCCCCCAAACATACAGGTAGAGTTCAGATAAATGGTTGGTGCACCAGGTTCTGCCTGCTTCCCAACTTTATTGCTGACACCTCCAAAGATTGGTACATTATTTATCTTGATATTAACTCCTCTAGGTAGGTAAAGGTCAATTCCTCCGAAGATAGCCGAAGCATTGATCTCCACATCCGATTGAATCACTGCATCCCGAAGATCCAGTACAATACCACCAAAAACTGCGTTTAGGTTGGTTCCTAAAAATTCATCCGTTACATGAACGTTATTGCTGGCAAAAACCGCACTATATTCTCTTCTGTTTGCTGAGGAATATGAGGTATTGCCGCTATCATTGAATTGGTTTGACATATGAATTCTAGGGCGAAAAGCACCTTGAAATAAGATTCTTAAACCAATTAAAACCAGTATTCCCGGAACAATAAGCTTCCATATATCAAAATTAAAATCCACATACTGAGAAGCCAACAGTGTAAAACCGATAAAAAGACCTACAATTGATCCTACATTGATGCCATCACGTATCAAGCTAATTCCACAGGGGATAATAATAAACAGTGTCCACCATCCCGGAAAGAACGGAGTAAACTCCCAGAGATTCAGCACATCACCGGCAATTCCCAAACCAGCAATAATAAAAATAAGTCCCCAAATAGCATTAGATATTTTATTTCTCATAGAATCCTCCCACAATATAATTATTTGTTTAAAACCAAGTATCTGTACAATTTTCATCCTTTATATAGAATGTAATTTTTTACAATTTCATCATAGTATAAACCTTTCGCAATTGCAACAGAAAACTAAAACCTCTAATAATTTTAATCTAATGTTAACTTAGCCCAGAGTCCGTAATACACCAAAGGTATTAAAGATGTCAATTGCTCCATAGCCCCAATCACGATTCGGATATTGTAGTCTGGCACTTCGTTTTGCACCTCGAATCAAAAATTTCTTCACCTCTACCGTATCCATACCTGGATAATTATTTTTAACGATGCCCCACTCTAGCATTAATGCTGCAACACCAGTTGTATGCGCTGCCGCTGCACCGGTTCCGGTAACTGGTGCAAACCCCTGTTCCAGCGTAGGACTGTTTATATTAACTCCTGGAGCAGCAAGATCCGGCTTAATTTCATTAATTCTAGAATAACCCTTACTGGCATTCTGATAAAGGATAGAATTTTCTGGGTTGTATGCAGTCACCGTGATTGGAACAAGACTATTTCCCGGACTTGTTATCGTAGTATAAGGATTTGATTGGACAAAGTAGGTATCCTCCGATATGAAATCACCCATCGGAAGCCACATATGAAAGACACCAGGAATATCTCCTCTGGAATAGATCTGAAAGGTCCATGTACCAGGGGTTGGATTACGAAAGGTAATTAATATTAGCTGCTCACCAATCGTAGGTTCTACCATGATATAATCTATGGTTAACTGGGCTGTTTCAAATATGAAATTGACATCCCTACTATACACCAGACTTTCCCTAATTCGATCAACTTTTTCACCAGTAGGAGATGTTATATCAATGGAGTATGTATTTGGTGCCGAACCCCATATCTCCAAGGCAAAATCTCTCTCGTTCTCACCAACAACCAACTCTACTGGTAGATATCCCGTTGCCGGATCTATCGTACCATAAAAATGTCTTCGCATATTTCCCTCATTTCCTGCTGAAATAGTCATGACGATTCCTGAGAAGTCCGCTCCGACAGATAATATTGAGCTCAGAACTCCTCTTCCATCATGGGAACTTTGGGATGAGCCTAGACCTAAGCAAATTGCAATCGGACGACCAAGGCTTCTAGCTTTTTCTACTATATACTGGGTTGCCCAGATAATATCATTTTCTTGATAACAGGGCAGATCCTGGGGTATAGCAAAAAAATCCCTCATAACTGGCTTTGCCTGCTTTAGTTTTACGATAAGCATTTCGGCATCCGGGGCCACACCACTAAAATTCTGTTCCTCCAGCTCTGCACCTGCTGCTATTCCAGCCAGAACGGTCCCATGGCCTAGTTCATCCCTGCTTGGAACCACGTCAAAAGGATTCTCACTACTAAGGGCAAGATTAATTTGTTCCTGGTTATACTCTGTACCATAGTAAATACCAGCCGGATACTGATCCTCACTATCTATGGTCTGATCCCAGATAGCAGCGATTCGGCTAGTGCCATCACTATTACGAAATACAGGATTCGTATAATCAATCCCAGAATCCATAATTCCAATTAATACCCCCTGTCCCCGAAGACCAAAGGCTGGGGCCTGCCTTATCCTAGTAACATTAGATACATCCAGGCTTCTTAAGCTTTCCAGCCCATAACAGATGGGTATCGGACTATATCCAATCTCTGCTACACTCTGATTAATTATTTCTTCTGCAGGATAATAGACGATTGCATATAGATAGTTTATGCGATGAATCGTATAACCTTCGTATCTTTGTAAAAAAACTTCATCTTCAATATCTCTAATTATGATATCTACAAATTCATTGCTGGTTATCTTATATCGTTCTTCCTGCGTCACGGTTTTCACCTTCTCCTTCTATTCCCAATATTTTCTTATCTATTCTCTAATGACCATAAGTAATGCCACCTTCTATGGCCGAATGACATCTCCACGAATAAAATCAAAGACATTAAATATATCCAAAATGCCGTAGCCCCAGTCCCTATTTGGATATTTAATATCCAATTCCCTTCTTGCTCCTCGCATTAGAAAAACCTTGATAACGATTGTATTCATTAGAATAAAATTTTCCTTCACAATCCCCCACTCCATGAGCATCGCCGCTATGCCTGCTGTATGGGCAGCACTGGCACAGGTTCCGGTCGACTCAGTAAAGCCACGATCTAGGCTTGGGCCGATGATTTCAACTCCAGGAGCCGCAATTTCTGGCTTAACAAATCCAGTTCTTGTATAGCCCCTACTGGCATTTAGATATAGACTACCATCCTCCTCATTATATGCAGTAACCGTAATTGGTGCTCTGGCATTCCCAAGAGAGAGTATTGTTGTATAAGGATCGGATCTTACAAAAAAGGTGTTGTCACTAATAAATCCCTGCATAGGTAGCCAAACATGAAAACCAGAGCTGATTCGATCACTACTATATACACGAAATACCCAAATCCCCGGTGCCGGATCTCGAAACCGGACTAAAATTAACTGATCACCGCTTTGTGACTCCACTGCCTGAAAGTCAATTCGTATCTGGGTGGATTCAAATATAAAGGTTAATTCCCTGCTTTCATCCAAGCGAACCCCCATTCTCGGAATATACTCACCACTGGGGGACAATAAATCCATTGTGTATATTCCTGGAGAGTTACCCCAAAGCTCCATGGAAAATCCAGATTCATTCTCACCTACATTTAATTCGAAGGTATCAAAGCCCGTATTTGGATTTACAGTACCAAAATAATGCCTTCTTGCATTCCCCTCATTTCCCGCAGCTACAACCATCCCCACCCCAGGACGATTTGAAATCAACCCTAGATAACTACTTAAGGTTCCTCTTCCATCATGAGCGCCTTGGGAGCTACCTAGTCCAATGCAGATAGCAATAGGCCGATTCTGTTGGATCGCCGTATTTACCAGAAAATCTAGTCCAAACATGATATCATTTTCCTGATAACAGTTCACCTCCTGTGGCACCCGAAAGAATTCCTTTACAAATGATTTTGCCGGCTTTAGCTTAACAACAACCAGCTCTGTATCTGGTGCTACTCCAGAAAACCCTACTTCGGGAACTGCATTACCAGCCGCAATTCCTGCCATCATAGTTCCATGGCCAATCTCATCGGTCGAAGGAACTATGTCCAGGGGATTCTCACTCTGAAGAGCGGCATTAATCTTCCCTGGAATATATGGTCCCATATCCTGCACTAGGAGTTTGTTCACTTTGGATGGTTTGATCCCAGATCGAAACAATTCTCGTAGTCCCATCTGCTTGACGGAATATTGAATTGGTATAATCAATGCCGGTATCTACAATGCCAATTAAAACTCCCTGCCCTCTTAAATTAAAATTTGGAATGGCTCGTATTCTAGTGACACCAGATGCTTCCAAGCTGCTTTCACTGATCACTCCATACAGAGAAGGGATTACAGAATATCCAAGTTTCAGAATAATCTCTTCATTAAACTGGATGATCGGTATATGAACAACTGCGTTAAAGAAATTAATAACATTAACCGTTGCATCATCTCCAAATTGATTGAGAATAGAGAAATCCCCACTATATGTAATCAGTAAATCCGCGTAGTCATCACTGACAATTCTCATTTTATCTTGATTTTGCACAGGATTACCTGCTTTCTTATACTCTTAATCTATTATATTGGCAAGTATAAAAATATATAATTAATTTCATTTAATACCAAAAAAGCTGTTACTTGTGAGATACACATCTTGTGGATATGTGCCTCATAAGTAACAGCCTATAAGCTATCATCTTATAAAATAATTATGCCAGTTTGGATTTAGCCAGATCAGCCAATGCTGTAAAGCCCTGTGCATCGTTGATTGCCATCTCAGACAGCATCTTTCTATTAATCTCAACCTCAGCCAGTTTAAGACCAAACATAAGCTTGCTGTAGGATAATCCATTTAATCTTGCAGCTGCATTAATTCTTGTGATCCATAAGGATCTCATGTCTCTCTTCCTTTGCTTTCTACCTGCGAAGGATGAAGCTAATGCTCTCATAACAGACTGTTTTGCTACTCTATATTGTTTTGATCTGGCACCTCTATAACCTTTAGCCAGTTTTAATACACGGTTATGTTTTTTCTTAGCGTTTAATCCGCCTTTAATTCTTGCCATTTTCTATTCCTCCTTATCACCAATCTCTTATAGATATGGTAAGATTTTCTTCATGTTCTTAATGTTAGTTGCATCTGTCATAGCTGCTTTTCTAAGATTTCTCTTTCTCTTTGCGGATTTCTTCGTTAAGATATGACTCTTATAAGCCTTCATTCTCTTTAGCTTACCGGTTCCTGTTTTCTTGAAACGCTTCGCTGCTGCTCTGCTTGTTTTTAATTTGGGCATGATATTTCCTCCTTAATAAATTAATACAATCATTGGGGCTGTGCAAATCTAACAACCCTCTCAGAATGCTATTTGCTTAGTATTTTAACGCTTCTCTGATAAGAACATAATCATACTTCTTCCTTCGAGCTTGGCCGGTTTATCAATTACTGCAATATCCTCAAGCATTTTATAGAAGCTGTCTAGAATTACTCTGGATGTAGAAGTGTGAGCCATCTCACGACCACGGAAACGTAATGTAACCTTTACCTTATCACCATGGGTAATAAACTTTCTGGCCATATTTGCTTTCGTGTTTAAATCATTATCATCGATGTTCGGTGATAAACGGACCTCTTTCACTTCTGTAGTCTTTTGCTTTTTCTTTGCTTCTTTTTCTTTTCTTGCAAGTTCATATCTGTATTTTCCGTAATCAATAATCTTACATACCGGTGGTTTCGCTGTCGGAGCTATCTTAACAAGATCTAAGTTAGCTTCCTTTGCAAGCCTTAAAGCTTCCTTGCCCGCCACGATACCTAACTGCTCTCCGTCCTCACCAATCAGGCGAACTTCTCTGTCCCTGATTTGTTCATTAATCATTAA
>CAYMLE010000073.1:0-12955 GCA_964391115.1 uncultured Herbinix sp.
TATCTGGAGATTGGCAACGAGAATAGTGGTTCCGAATATGAGAGCCGATATGAGCTGATTCGCAAGGCCGTCCTTAACGAATACCCTGATATGCTCATCATCTCCAATGACCACAGTGAGAGGACGAAGTGCGATATTGTTGATGATCATTATTACAACATGCCTGAGTTCTACGCTGAGAAGGTCGGCATATATGATAATTATGACCGTACAAAGCCTGATGTTTATGTCGGAGAGTTTGCTGTTAATCAGACATATGAGGGACAGCTTCGTGCAGCAGTTGCAGAGGCCATGTTCATGGTTGGGTTCGAGCGCAATCAGGATAAAGTGAAGCTGTGCTCATATGCCCCGCTCTTTGAGCATGTACATTTTTACTCGTGGTACCCAAATCTTTTGATCTATGACAATTACAGAAGCTATGGCATTCCAAGCTACTATGTATTCAAGCTGTTCGGTAAGAACCGGGGGGAGAAGGTAATTGCTTCTGATGAGGAGGCGGGGAAGATTTATCGTGAGCTTAACGGGCTTCCGATGATTACCGGTGATTTCGGAGTAAAATATCGGAATGCAAGGCTTAATGGAATCGAAGCAGAACCATATAAGAATATCTTCGGCAAGGCTATTGATACGGATGACTGCAAAATGGTGGTCGTGGACGAAGACAATGAGATGTCACGAAGAAAACCTCCATTTGAGGTATATTCGGCAGTGGCACTCGGAACCGATGCTGATGTTGACAAAAGAGAATATGAATTTGAAGCAGAACTCTATATGGAGAAAGGGCAGGATACCGGTGTGGGATTGCTTTGCGCACCGAAGCCATTCAGCTTTTATGACCGTATGAACCCGAATCCGAGGGATCCGTGGATGCTATTTAACCTTGAGCCGTTAAGGTGGATGTTCAGGGATGGTCACGCTACGCTTATGCGAGGTGCCTTCAGGCTTGAGCCTGTTGCGGAGCCAGTCAATGTGAACGTGCGGTATGGAGAGTTTAATAAGGTTCATTATGTATTAAGGGATACCGAGGTTGATTTGTATCTAAACGACGAACTGATTCAGACCGTTGAACTCCCGAATTATCCTTCCATGTGCTCTGTGTGCACGGATTCCGATGAAGAGGTTATCGTAAAAATTGTCAATTTCTCGGAAAATGAAGATGATGTTCAGATTACCCTGGACTGTGACGTGGAGTCAGAATACAGGGTGGAATATCTTACAGGAGAAGCTGATGCAGAGAACACTCTCGCGGATCCGGAGCATGTACGTGATAGACAGGAGACCAGAATGGGCGCAGGCAGAGAGTTTATATTTAACGCGGCACCGTTATCCGTGAATGTACTGATTTTAAAGAAAAATCCTCGCTGATACTCTTAATGCAGCTAATCAGATTTTTCGGAGGCAATTAATGTATCAGATAGGAGAGTTCTCATAGATAGGACAATACAAATTATTACACAAAAAGCAGGTATCTGATAAGATCATTGAACTGACCCCCGTAAGTTAGATCTAAAAATCTAACTTATAGGAGGTCAGTTTTTTATTGCAAAATACAGTTATGAATTTAAGTTACAAGTTGTTCAATCATATTCCATTACTCCAAACTAAGGTTCTATAAAATCATCTTCCCAAAACTATGCTTCATGTCGAAAAAAGCATGTTTCATGTAGCGGATGGTTTTGAAGGAGAAATTTTTGATAGACTGAACATAAACCAATGTTATTACATTTAATCAACGAAGAAGGAGGTACAAGATTATGAGAAAACGATTTATGAGCATACTGATTATCTTGTGTATGGCAATCTCCATGCTGACAATGTTTCCTGTGACGGCTTTCGCCAGATGTCCGATGGATGTGCTTATTGGAACAAATGAGCCGTGGGGGATGACGAGAACCTTTGTCGTAGGCGATGCCTTTGACGGGATAGGGGAGATTTATGAACATAAAAAAACTGGATACATCTCCCATACCAAAAACAGGGAGTGGTGGGCAAACGGGGTTCAAATAAAGCAGGGCGATGTTTTCAAGCAGGTAGGGATGTATGAAATGGTCATGCGATCGGGCAATATTGTCGCAACGCCATATAAATTTGACGTTATCCCCCGCTTAGACCACGGCTGGCAAAACGTCAGTAAGCTTACGCTTATCACACCGCCGAAAACAACCTACCGCCAAGGGGCGGATTCGTTTGACCCAAGGGATATTGTAGTACGGGTTACGTTCAACAACGGCAAGACACAGGATTTGCACCATGAGGATTTAATGATTTTTGCAGGCGCGCGAGGTATGCGCAGTTACGAGGACGGTGTGCGGGTTCTTCAGGGCTTCCGCTTTTTTGAGGCGGGCCAAAAAGATTTTATTGTAAGGGTGATTGGCAAGGAATTAACGATCCCCTTTACCGTTACCCCGTTTGTTACCGATGTGGAATTGACCCAAGAACCTCTGAAAGGTGGCAACCGCACAGATACAACGATTCGTTCAAGCGATTTTGAAGTCCGCGCCACCTTCAAAGACGGCAGTTCACAGCTTATTAACGGCGATTGTTTGCGTATATTGGGAAACGGTAACCGGCTTTATTTCGGCGGAGAGTACGACTTCGGCGCAAGCTCGGTTACAGTAAATATAACCATGGGAGATTTTTCTATTCGGCGCATACTGCACACGGTGGCGGGGCTTAACATCCTATCATTCCCCAAAAAAACTGTGTACAGTGTAGGCGACGGTTTTGACAGCGTAGGGTTTAAGGCGGTTTTAAATGACGGCGGTAAAGACATAAAAGTAAATGATAGAATCGCCTTTTATATGGATAACGTGCAACTGACGCAAGGACGGGCGTTCACAACCGCCAGAAAAAACAGAGTAGTGGAAGTACGGTACGCGGGTAGAAAGGTGGCGGAATATACCATCCATGTATATGACGGGACTGTGCCGAAGAAGGCCGCGCAGGTCCCTGGGCCGGTAAAATCGCCCGCCGCGGCGGTAACGGTGCCGGAAGTAAAAGTTTTAAATAACAAAAAGTATGGCGGCGCACCTTATCGTGATAAGCCGGAGGGCAAAGTATTAGGCACGATCCCTCAAGGCACAAAGGTTTTCTTATTAGAGCAGAGGAGCGACGGATACGCGTGGGTTCGCTGGAACGGCATGGAGTATTATGTTTGGGCTGATAGAATTGAAAATCTGGTCACCGCATCAACTGCTGCATCGTCAAAATCGCCAAACGCTAACGCTACTGTTTTAGAATCCGGCAATTACTATATGAAAATCGGCGACAACTATATTTACCCTGCGGGTGGGTCTAATTACTGGCTTGAGATTTCATCTGACAAGCCCGATAAGCCATTTAGCGTTAAACTTGTAAACAAGAGCGCTGACCGCGGGCCGGAATACACAATTATGTATGACGGTCGTTATGTGTTTATGGACACAAACTGCCCGACATCCATGCAATTGCACTCGAACACGGTACCCCGTTCGTGGAGAATCAACACCTATTCTAAATTCAGCACGATCAGGGATTACAACAATCAAGCGCTGCTTGTAAACACCTTCGGGAGCGCAGTGTTTGTTTCTTCCATCAGCGGTTCCGCTCCCGAATTAGGCAAAATCGTTTTTATCAAAGATTAATTTGCCCCTCGGTGCGGCAGTGACGGGGTTGACTATGTACTAGTACAAAACAAACTGAGGCTTAACTCTTTTTAGGGTTAAAAGCCTCAGTTTGTTTTTCGAAGGTTCTACTATGTATCCCATATATTACACCTTGGAAATTCTCCATATTACGCCAGTATAGGGAATGAAAATAGTTGGGTCTAGAACATCGTTTGTTCCCATGTCCACTACATACATAGCGCCATCGGGTCCAAAAGCAATGTCGGCGGGTCTGCCAAATCCACCCTCTCTTGTAATCGTTGAGGAGAAACCGGATTTGTTGATAGCAAAGGTAGAAGTGTTACCAGTAAACATATCGATCCTTGAAATTCTGTGACCGACCCCTGTATATTGAGGTGGGTTTGAAATCCGGAACATTCCAGGTAGTACGCTGCCAAACTCGGCAATATAGGCATCTCCGCGAGGACCAAAATCAGCATTATAGTTAAATTCGAATCCAATAATTGTAGACTCTGGCGGAAAGATGGCAAAGGGGGTAGGAGGAATATTTGGATGATTGATTAATAAATTCTCTACGGGATCTCCTCCTTCTGTTCGAAACCGATCTAACGTTAGGGGTTCACCACCTGCATAATCTGGCCACCCATACCATAATCCAGGTGTGATAAAATGAAATTCATCAGGTGCATTGGCAACTGGCCGGCTCCCCCTTATGTCGTAGCCATTGTTAGAGACAAATAAGCGATCAGATTCGTCGAATTTAACATAGGAAGGACTCCGCAATCCCCAGGCCACGAGTTCAAGATCGGTTCCATCAATATTTGATCGTAAGATACTTCCAGATGCTTTTACAACAGCTTTTCTTATTTCATGAGGTGTATTCATTTCACCAAAAGCGCTGAAGGCGCCAGTTTGAATTGTTTTCGTGGCATTTGGTAAGAGAATATTATCGGATTCGAAATTTTGCCCGTTCAGCAATATATAGGATCCTGGTTTATCATGTAAGCCAGGATGATCAGCTACCCATAAATTATCTGGACCAACCACTCCAGAATTCGTTGCGGTGCCTTGGCCAAAGTACATTTTATTATCGCGCCCAAAGGCAACTCTGCTATTGCTAAAATCTCCAAAACTAGGTAAGCCCGTTATGATGTCTTCTCTTGTACCATCGCTTCTTAGAACAGTAATAATGCTTTTGTGTGAAACATATATATCACCATTTTGATAGGCTATTCCAGTTAAGGGAACATCAAAATCATCAGCAACTAATTCAAAATGATCATTAACTAAGCGGGATATGGAGGGCATCCCTGTTATATAACCAGAATCAGCGATGTATAAATCGCCATTATCAGTAAAGAGGATACTACTTGGTGAGTTTAACCCTTCTGCAAATAATTCGATTTTATAGCCATGCGCTATGTTAATATCCTCCGCGTTAATATATCTTGAAGTACCAGACCCAGATTCATTGCAAGATTTTATCATTAATTTTATCCCCCTCATCCGGTTAGAGCTTCCATATCATGAATCCTAATAATCATAAATCTAAGTTTACAGCAACTATTATTCGATTTTGTGCGAACAACCATTTTATGTGTGGCAGTAAGATATACAAAACTATGGCACCTGAACCAAATGCTTCGGTTTCGTTCATTCATGGAAAGCAAGCAACTTGTTTATTCTTATTAAATGTTTATGCTAAGAATCATTATTTAATTGATATTACCCCAAAATTTCTTCATAAATATGTATCATGTTCCTTTTCTCATATGAATGCTAAGTTTTGTACGCTTATTTCGCTTAACATCCAAGAGGAAGGGTATTTGATATTCCTATCATATCTTTCTTATTTATAGGTTTGGCCATCCCCGATTAGATTTATTGTATAGAAATAGGAGGCTCATATGAGCCTCCTATTATTAAGTCTCTATCATTTCATAGGAGAAACAAAAGGATGAGGGCTTATTAACGTATCATTTGTCTATTTTAATCGATCGGATGCTACTTATTCTTTTTTCATAATGTCTTGAACCGGTAAACTCCAGTCGGTATTTAGAGGTGGTTTACATTTTTTCGGATCATCCTTTGCGCAAGGGATAGGTCCTGGCCAATTAACCTGTTGTTTTTGCAACAGCTTCATACAGATATAAATAACCGATTTGTCTGTGAACTCCTGGAACTCTTCTTCATTGATAAATCCATCAATTGGTTTGCCTCTATCATCAATGTCTGCATCATATACAGCAGACCATTCAAGTTCACAATAAACTGGCTCGTTGAAGATTTCTATGCTGGAGCGATCTGCTTCTCTAAAGTTCTTGCCCATTCTCTTCTCATCGAAGTACCTAGCAACCATAGCAGGCGGGTTAGGCTTAACGTCAGGTAAATTACCGTAGAAATTAACTTTCGTATATGCCTTAAATGGTACATGAACGGTAGTATCCTTTATCGTGCCGCTAATTGCTCTGCCTTTTGCACAGCTTTTAACAGCATATTCAATATTCTTTCGAATATATCCTTCGATAAATACCTTATCCGTAGGTGGTATATAACGACATTGCGTTAAAAACACCTGTTTTTCAATTCTTTTGATCTCATAGGAAGGCTCATTTAAGCGTATTTTAGATTCGGAGTCAATCTGTACAATAAACTCTGCTAAAACCTTAGGAATCTTAAAATCGCCACCATACCAGGGATAATTTTCAGCTCCGGAAAGTGTATCTGATTGGATGACTGATGCATCACACTCTTTACGACATTCTGAACTGGCATAACTTTCTGCTTTCAAAACCTTTGCATTTGGGTACGTGTTATCCATATTACAAAGCTCCTTTCATATTTGTGAAGATATCATAATTGATACCCTAATACATAATATTAAGAAAAGTCGAAAAGGTGCATAAAATGTCGTGATTTGTAGAAATAAGATGGATAAAATATTATGTGTAGTGGTTTAAAAGTTTCGCATAACCTGACAAAATAATTGATATTTCTTTGAAGGAAAACGGAAATATTTGGAGATATAGATAGAAGGATAGCATAGAAACACTGATCACATATGTGTCTGTCGATGACTAAGGGTTGAATCATAATTTGGTTAATAATATGATATAACATATATTGGTTATCAGTGGGTATTACTACAACAGAGTTGAAGCGACACTATATGATGGAAGTTATATCAATATTGAGTAAACGAAGATGAGGAATTTTAGATGAGAAAAAAAACTCTGGTGAAAATAGCGTATATTACTATTCTTATAACGGTAGGCTTAATTGGTATATCATATGCTGGCTGGACAGATATGAATAAACTTGTGTCCTCTATAACAACTGGTCATATGAATTATGATTTCGAACCGTCAGGAAACTCACTAAAATTAATTCATAACAATAATACATCTTCTGTTGATATTCCGGTGTCTATAACAGTCCAGAATGGAAAATACCTTAAGATTGATATTTCAGACACTAGCCATATTATGAATATGAGTGATGGTGATATCTTAAGAATTAACTATATGCTACAGAAAGGGTCTTCTGGTAATGTTCCCTTAAAAGGAAAAGAGGAGGATTTAGGTTTTATAACATTATCTCTTAATCAGGATTCTGTAAAATGGAACTATTCTGGATCAAGTTTAGATATAAATGATTATACGCATCTAGTTCCGAGCACTCTTGGCACTTATCAAGTATATCATAGGGTTAGTGGGATAAGGGGAGAAATTGATCTTATTCCAGTGAATTTACCTACACAACCGCCCACAACAATAAATATTGGAAATAATTTGGCGTATGAAATCGACAACATAGAACAATTGCATGCGGATGAACATATAGACGACATAGTAACCATCCTAGAAAAAATAGACGATAATAGTCGTTTGGAAGATGGTTTCGTTGAAATCCTTCATAATACCCCTGAGGGAAACATTGTGGAAGTTGATGATACAAATGTTATAACAGAGGAGTCTGTTCAATCGCAAATGGATGGAATAGATGACAAAAGTATAGATAAAAACAGCAATGAGAATAAGAATACGAAGAATATTGAGAAGCCAGGAAAAGCAAAGGAAAAGAAAAATAAAAATAAAAATAAAAATAAAAAGAAGCTGCTTATTACTACAGAAACGTTATCATTTTCAGCAGAATACGGTTTTTTGATACCATTAAAATTTGATCAATCTAATGCAGAGTAGAATAAAAGTCTCTTTATTGATATTAGAAAGGATACCGCCGTGAAGAAAACCAGATATATATTTACCGCATCATTAATCATATTTATTGCCTACTGTACCTTAGACGCAGGGTATAGTTATTGGACTGATCAAGCAACAGTATCTGGGAAGGCTATCTATAATCATTATATTGATGTTGTTAAAATAGAAGAGATTATTGTAAAGGAAGAACTATCGGAGCAAAATGATTCAGATACTAAGAAAGAGAATGAAACAGATCCATCTAAGCCGAAGGGTACAGAGAAAGAGAAACCGAAGGATGAGAAATCAGATCAGATATCAGATAACAATAAGGATCCAGATGAAATAGAATATGACGAAGGTAACGATGATCCAATAGATAAGCAGAAGAATGATATAACAGATAATAATAAAGAAGATAATAATAAAGAAGATAATAATAAAGAAGATAATAATAAAGAAGAAAATAATGAGGATGATAATAAGGATAATAACATAACAGATAAAAGGACAGATAATATATCAGAGATAGAAGTTGCATTGGAAGATAGGGATGAGGAAGTTCAGGAAAGTATTACTATTATAGTTGAAGAAGATAAAGTTATTGATGGTAAGATCGGTGATGACAATCCTATTGAGTATGATTTACCTGATAGGGACATAGAAGATGGTGATACGGAAGAAGAGGACTTACTGAATATAGATAGTAATGAAATTATTAACGGCATAGGAGAAGATACTAGTGAAAAAAGGGCTGATGAAAATAAATTAACTCTAGAAAATAGCATAGACAATAATTTTGAACAAAATTCAGAGGAAATACAGGTTGTGGATAATATAGCGGCTATAAATGGTAAAGATGAATATACATCCGTTAGTGAATAATGTTGTTAAAAAGATAATAGTCATTAAACATAGGAACGTTATTGTAAGAGCAATGGTATTGATCTGAATAGATAAAAGCTTTTCAACTGGAATTAGTACAAGCATTTGCAACTTTAATAATGTGCTAATTCCATTGTGATATATATATAATTATCATAAAATTTTTTGTATTATACAAAAAGAATATCAGAGAGAAGGTTACATAAGATATATGAGATATTACGTAGAAAGAAAATATAAAGTATCAGGTATGGTAATTATACTGTCCTTTATTATACTTTCATTATTACAGTTTTGGCAAATTAATGCTCGAAATAATATTGTAAGGACGATGTTTACAGAATATCACATGATGGCAATAATCTGGGGCTTCGGTATCCTGTTATATCTCAGATTTGCTCCTAAAATGCACTCATCAGGTAGATTTACTCAATTAGATCATATAAATTTTGAAGCATTGGCTTTTGCAATAGCGTATTTTGGAGCACGCTATCTTACAGGTATCCTAATTTATGAACTTGGTAAGAGCCCTTATTCTTTTACTTTGCCAGGAATTACGAATAACATATTGAATGTTGTACCACAGTTAGTCGCAAAAGAGTTAGTAAGATTTCATCTTATCAATACATATTGTAAAAAAAAGAAGATTGCATTTATTTTCTATGGATTATCTATCTTATTCGTAGCCTGTGATTTTAACTGGAACTTAATCAAAACAGTCGAAGATTTTGAAACGTTATCAAAACTATTAGCAAAGGACGTATTACCTACTGTTTGTCTGAGCCTTCTATTATCATTTTTAGCACTATATGGGGGTATCACTACTTCTATCATATATGTTCTGTCATCCTTCGTTTTCGTTTGGTTAGTTCCCATCCTTCCTAGTTTAAATTGGTTTAGCGAAGGTGTGTTAGGTACGATTATACCTCTAATAGCTATTTCGTATATAACAACAAAGCATAACCGAAAGAACCATAGAGAAAAAGAGATGAGTTTAAAAGATCAGGTTGGAATGGGATTTATGTTAGCATGTTCCGTTTTGTTGATTTGGTTTGTTGTTGGTGTATTTCCAATCTATCCTTCAGTTATAGCAACTGGAAGTATGGAGCCTATGATATATCCTGGAGATATTATCCTCATAGACCAGATTAAGGAGCAAGCAGATATAAACTTACTGGAGGCTGGAGATGTGATACAGTTTAAGAGAGATGATATTTTGATTACACACCGTATTGTAGCAGCAGAGAAGGATCCGAAAGGTAAACTCGTATTTCGTACAAAAGGTGATAATAATTCAGCAGAAGATTCACGATTGGTGTATCCGGAAGAGATCAGAGGAACTTTAGTTAAAGTAATACCTAAGTTGGGATACCCCACCTTGTTAATAAAGGAAAGAAATAATACTAATATGGATGAAATTGATTTTTAGTACATACATTAAATACTCCTTTGGTAGTATATGAATTATACTTTAATGTTACAAATATTTCCATTAAAGGGCCATGTAATGATAAAATACCGGTGCTATAATAACCATGCAATTCAAAATATTTCTATGAAGAAGGAGAAGTAAAAATGAAGAAAAGATTTATTGCATGTGTAGTGGCATGCGCAATGTTACTTATGGGAACCGGTTACGCATACTGGACAGATCTGTTCACGATTTCAGGAACCGTAGATACTGGTAATTTTAATGTGAAGTTAGTTAAAGCTGAGGTTGATCGTGAAATTACGGATTATGAACATTACCCTTTAGATGTTGTTGGAGATCATGATTTAATACTAAATGATATGTTTAGTACTGCTGAAGGCACTGTCCCTAAGATTAATGATTCAGCAAGTTCTGTAACATTTGATGTTAATGAAATGTATCCAGGACACGGTTATGAATTTGAATTTAAAGCAGATAACTTGGGAACGGTTGCTGCTAAATTAGATAGTATCCTTTTTACTAAGGATATGACACCTGCATTAGTTGATGCACTGGGTATTAGTCTAGTTGCTGAAATCAACGATGTTTATTATAAATGGGTGCGGATTGGTTGGATAGAAATTGGATACGAAATCGAAGACAATAATGTTGTTTTAGATATCGTTGATGGTGATTTTGACTTTGTTATTCAAAATACTCAATTTGTTTCATTATCAAACGTTCCGGGTAAAATTGCAGCAGGTTCTGATCTTCTTTATCTTGATACTAGAGATCTATTAGTTGATTCGGATCATGAAATGACAATTAAGTTAGCGATTGCTATGGACCCAGATGCTGAGGGTGCTTATACATCAGGTGGTACTTGGTTATATGGTACGGATGCCATTACAAGATCAGATGATTTAACTGAAAACAAGGGTGGATCTTTAACTTTAAAATTCCTCTGGGATCAATACAATGCAAAACAGAATTAATATATGTAAAATGTAGTTTATATTCTGCCTCGCCACCCTTGTTGGTGGTGAGGTAGAATATGTTATACTTATATATAAGGAGAATTTAGTAAATATGAAAGCACATATGAAATTAAGTAAGAGTAAAAAAGTGTGTTACATCGTATTATTAACCTGCGGTCTCTTAGCCGCAATTTACACAATGATACGAACGATAAGAAAAGAGGAAATAACAAAAAAGGATATTATTAAGTATGAATATCAAATAAGTAAAAATATAAGTTATCAAGTATTTCTTAAGGATAATATCATCTATGATAAAGCTTACTTGGAAGAAGGATTATACTACCCAAGAAAATTGATTGATTACATAAACCTCAATTATGATTTTGAATATAAAGGTAGTGATGTGGTACCTATTCAGATAGAATATCAGTGTGTTGCAAAAATCAATGGTTTTAATATGCAACAAAATGTGAAAGAGATATATTGGACGAAAATATACCCACTAAATGACAAGAAAATTACAAAGATCAGTGATAGAGAATTAAAGGTGGATGAGGAATTTAGCGTTCAACTCGATAGTTACATTAATTTCGTTAATGAAGCTACGAAAGAGCTTGGAATAAATCTAGAGTATGAGATCTTGTTTACTATGGAAGGTACATTATTAGCAGAGACACCATATGGAGAGGTGAATCAACCGTTTAGCTTTGATATCCAATCGGAATTTAATAACACATGCAAATTTAGCAAAAATGGTGTTGATATGCTACGTAATAATATAACGGAGGAAGTAACGGAAGTAGTTCCATTAAATATATCAGTAGTTGTATTTTATATAGGTATCTCTGTATTATTCATCCTGGGTATTCTCTTCCTGTTGATATTTACCAGAGATTATGAGTTAAATGATATTGTATTAAATTCAATTAAGAAAATACAGAGAGAATATGGCAGCAGAATGGTAGCATTGCAAGGTAATACGATAAAATCCTATGATTATATATACGATGTAAATAGTATAAAAGATCTTATTAAGGTATCGGACGAAATTCAAAAACCTATTTTGTACGAGATTGATGAGCAGGAGCTTGTTAAGGATTATAAATTCTTCATTCATAATGGAGAAGAATTTTATGAGTATTGCGCTTTAGATTCTATTATTACACAGTCTTGATTATGAAGAGGATCATCTTATAAAGAGATCCTCTTTTTTTGTGATAGATTAATTTTAGGCAGTTTTAAGTCGAAAATACATAAATTTCTTCTTACTTTCAACAATATTGTAGGTATTTGTCATACTATTAAGTTTGATTTAATTTGCTATATATATTAAAATGAGACATGTAAATAAATGGTAATAATGTACTATGAAAATCTATAGGAAAGAAATGAAGGAAGATATGTGGAAGATAAGGGAAATCTATAATCAACGATTTACAAAAGGTTTGAAATCTATTTCTATAATCAATATTTTAATCATCTATCGCTATATATCTTTTCTTATTACTCTAGTATTGTACTATACAACGGCTCCCCAGAAGAATATTGGAATGAAGATCGGTATCATGATCGGGTTAGTAATAGCTTATACTAGCATGGCTTATCTTTACCTAAAAAACCAAGACGATAAGAAGAGCACTTTAATGTTAAGCATTGTAGAAACCGTTGAAAATAGTATATTTATCATTATATCAGGAGGGTTTTCGAGCCCGTTTATCTGGTATTTTATCAGTACTGCATTTATCACAGCGGTTAATGTATCCTATTTATTAGCCATTGCATATTCAACTACTTATTTTATTACAGCAGCATGTTCCAGCATTTTTATTTTACAATCAACGAATGATTTTGAAGTGGTACGACTTTATATAA
>CAYMLE010000074.1:0-12868 GCA_964391115.1 uncultured Herbinix sp.
TAGCCTCATAGTCAAAATGTAACACAGCGAATAACATTGCTTGGAATAGGTTGGCTTTTAGAAATCCATACTTTTTTGTTAACTGGCCTAACATGATGCCCCTAAATAATAGCTCTTCGCATATCGGCGCCAATATGATTGCATGAATCACACTGATAATATTTACATCAAACTTAACCTCATGATTGGGTATAAAAAATATTAATAAACCTTCTTGAGCTATACTATAACAAACTACGATTAAAATAAACCATAGAATATTCATACCATTTATTCTTTTCCTTTTATCACAAGATTCTAAAACTATGTTTTTATATGACTTGATTAGGTAAATGATAAGAAGCAAATGTAATAAGCTCATGGCAATGAGAGCTATATATAGTTCTGCAGTGTCAGATATGTATGTATTCATAGCCTCAATAATCATGAAAAGTAAGAACGATTTTGTTATCATTTTTAATCCCTTCGTATTTATATAACTCCAATTACTAGTTTAATGTAAACATCTAATTCTCCTACTTCAATTTTATACATTCTGGTATTGCGGCATACTTTTAGTATTATAGATACAGATATAACTATACTTCTTAATTCTATGATCCTCCATAGACAGAGTTATCAAGAATATCGGTGGCAACCTGACTATTTGGGCGAAGCATCCCCTCTGATTTAACAACAATGTCAATCCTGCCATAATACATCCATATCAGAGCAATCGCCAACACACCAAAACCAAATAAAGAAATATACTTAATAGTGGATTCGGTTTAGATTCATAGACCTCGCGGCTATCTGACATTTCATTGATATTCATTAGTATTAGTTTCACTTTATGTATCCCCTTTATTCACGTAATATACTTATAATATGTTCAACTGCTCCATGCTCCACAATGATAACGTTTTTTATTTTTTTGCCCAACGAACCAAATCATCCCATCTATCTTTGGTACCCGTTGCTCCTGGCCAATTTCCTACAATAACCAAAACAACAAATACTATTACTGCTACTAGAAATTTAAATTTCTTTTTCATCATTTTTAGTCTTTACCTCCAACATATAATCAATAACCAACGTTCGACCTTAATCTACACCTTTTGCAGAGAAACCCAGTTGTCCCGCTGCTTTTATCACACCATAGGCATTCGTTCCTTGTTTATCGGTACCTGCCACCTCTCTGATCTTAGTTATTGATGTATGATAACCATATTGTCTCGATAATGTAGCCAGACAGGCAGCACCACAGTCCGTGATATCATGTTGCTTTATACAATAGTATTTTTTTAACATTTGTCATCTTCAGTACATTTACTGATGTTTTATCTTATTTTTCTATATGTGATGTCTTTATAATCTGTTATTTTTATTCACTATAACATAATAATTATTAGATGAACATGTCGTATTTGGAAAATAATATTTTCATAAAATTATTTTTTCATTATTTCATCTAATTAATTCTCTCCAGCTAGATAACCAAGGCAATGCCTCTACCTTAATATTATAAGGACACGAATTAGTTGTATAGATATCTATAAAAATTGACACCCATACTTTTCCACACATATTTGTATTTATGCAAAAAAATATGCCTCAGATCCTTTTTCAAAGATTTGAGGCCACATTCTATTAAGTAGTGCTACATATTAAGCTATTATTAACGATAGGGAAGTATTTCTACCATTTAAACCCATCTTTTTATCGTCGTCGAACCGTAACAATCATGGAAACCTTCTTACCACTACTG
Organism: uncultured Herbinix sp.; assembly: GCA_964391115.1. Classification (GTDB taxonomy): domain Bacteria; phylum Bacillota; class Clostridia; order Lachnospirales; family Lachnospiraceae; genus Mobilitalea. The sequence continues at coordinate 1,748 of CAYMLE010000074.1, forward strand.
GTTCTCGCAGTAATCGTAGCCTTTCCTTCCTCCTGCGCTCTAATAACTCCGCTATCTGTGATGGTTGCTACCGCTTCATTATTACTCGTGAAGGTTATTCGGTCGGTGGTGTTAAAGGGCTTGATAAAGGTTTTAAGTCTGAACTCATCTCCAATATTCAGGTTCTTCTTGGTCTGGGTTACCTTAATATCCGTTGCCTTCGTAGTTCGTATCTCCATCTTCTTTACAATAGCATTACCTCGATTATCGATGGCATAGATACTATATATTCCATCTTTTTTTACCTTGAAGGTGCCCTTTCCATTTTTAAGTATAATCTCAGTACCTACTCCTGCCGGAAAGAATTCCGAGACTTTTCTCTCTCCCTCTAGGTACTTTACCCTTTTAATACCACTTTTCGTATCCTTTATCTTTACCGTTGCCGTTCTGGTTTTATAGGTATCAGATACCTTATAGGAATGGGTAATCTTTGGTGCCTTGGTATCATCCAATACTTCATAAGTCAAAACGGTTTCATTGCCGGCGTAATCTCCTGCATAAAAGGTATAGATACCAGCTTTATCAAGAAGCAACTCATTATTCTTTATCAAGATACCGGTCATTCCCCGGTTGAAGTCCTCTGCAGATTTCTCGCCGCCAAGCCATAGAAGAACTCGTAAACGTGAACCTCCCTCATCCGCTGCTTGAACAGGAATTCGAAGTGCTCCGCTGTCATATATAGTATCCACCTGAATGATCGGAGGTTCGGTATCCTTCACAAGAACATTCTCAGCCGACTGTAGTGCAAGATCCGCATTGGGGATACCAGGCTGGATTAGTTGCCCTACCAGTCCGGGCAATGGCTTAATACTACTTAATATCAGCTCTTTAACATTAGCAGCATAGACGTCATCAAATGCAGAATATAATAATGCGGCCACCGCACTAACCTGGGGCACCGCCATAGAAGAACCGCTCATGGCCGTATAGCTACCAACAACGGTGCTATAGATATCTTCTCCCGGGGCAGCAATATCTACCGTTTTACTACCGTAATTGGACAAGGATGTCAATTCTCCATCAGCATCCACATAGGTTACAGAAATCAAGTTGTCAAGTTCAAAGCTTGCCGGATAAATGGGTGTCTCATCGTTATTCGCTCCGGAATTACCAGCCGCTGCTATAAAGAGCATATCTGACTTTTCCATAACTTCTTTTAGCGTTTCCGTATATTGATTGGTCCCCCAGCTTATATTACAGATATCGGCTCCCATCATGGTTGCATACTTGATTGCTTCAACAGCATTGGATATCGTACCAGTTCCTTTTGGACCACCGTTTATTTTTAGTATCATGAGTTTAATATCTATATTAGAAGCAATACCTGCAATGCCAATTCCATTATCGGCAATGGCACCAATGATTCCCGCAATATGAGTTCCATGATCATCATTATCCTTGGGATCGGCCAAATATTTATTTTGATATTCATCATAAAGGCTATGCCCTACGGTAGAATCATTATTATAGAAATCCCAACCATAAACATCATCTATGTAACTGTTATTATCATTATCGATACCATCATCCGGAATCTCGCCCTCATTAACCCAGATATGATCTACAAGATCTGGATGTTGATAATCCACTCCAGTATCAATAACCGCTATGACAACCTCCCGCTTCTCTCCCTGGAATGCGTCCAGATAATTCCATGCCTCTAATATATCCATGTCTACATCCTGCGTAGAGATAACCTGACGCATTAATGAATTTCGATAGGATATGTAGGAACCATTATTTTGCAAAGCCCATTGAGCATCGGAATAAGGATCCTGTTTTGTCGTCATAGAACGAATCTCATCATTCGCTTGTACCGATTTTTCGATCGAATTCTTCTGCCCTAAAGTAACCACTATTACATCACCGGTCTCCTTAAATGCTCTAGTCACTTTATTATATTCGACAGCTTGTTTCCATATCAATGCGAACAGTGCTGCGAATACTAACACTATGGCTATATATAATATATTTCTTTTTTTCATTCGCATATGCATACCAGCTTTCTATGTTAACCATATTGCCTAAAGCAATATACTTGTTTCCAATTATATGGTAGTAAACTATGTTGGCATTTTTGTGGCAAAATTAATAACTTTGTGTTACAATATGATCTTTGTTCGTTAACAATTTGCTTGATATTTTATAAATATCCATAAATTGGTGATGCAACAAATAGTAGATTATGGTATAATATGTACAAGAAATAAGTATTTTCAAAAAATATCTTGTTAAGTTATGTACCCATTGACCGTATATTGCTTATAAGGAGCAAATTATGAATCAGTCTTCAAATATGAATTATCCAGAAAAAGAAAAAGAATTTTGGGACAGCCTACAATCTGAAATAATCATTTCTAATCAAAACGTGACGGAAGAAGATTTTTCATACATAATTGAGAAAAATTTTATGTTTTCTATGTTTTTTAGAGGCACCAGCCACAAGGAATTAATCCTCTTTAAGAGTTACTTACGTCTAAAGGAAACAGGATATATGATTATTTTGGAACTCTTGCCCAGGGATACGTCAGATTACAATGATGTGAATATCAATGATGAAGCTTTTTACTCTTTCCTCAAGAAAACCATTCCGAATCACATCCCGAATGCCATTGGCCCCATGATCACAAATCGAATCAGTATTTTACTATCCGAGGACGGGACATCTGCAGAAGAGATAACAAAGCACCTAATTAATCAAATTCAGGAAGAGTATCAGATTACTTCATTCGCGGGAATTGGAAATGTACAGAGTCTCCAGAATATCTATACCTCCTTTATCGAAGCCCTCTCCTGTATGCATCGATGCCAGCCAGGTCAGACAATCCATGCCAAAGACCTGACCAAGATGGAATCTGATCATCATTTTGAATACATTGAGGCAGAACGGCATATGTTGGAATCCATTCGATTACGAAGATCGGACGCCTATGATTATTTTATCCTAATGATGAACTACCTTAAACCTATGAATGATCAGACCAAGAGAAATAAGATTATAGAAACCCTCATTCTGGCATCCCGTAACGCTCAGATTGACAAGGAAAATTCTGCCGACTATTTTAACTATACTGGACAGATTTGCAATCTGTTAGATTTAAACGGTGAGGATCTGATTGAATGGGCCTTCCAAAAATTCTTCTATATTACCGGTTTTGTGAATCCTACTAGCTCCATTGATTATACAAATAAAATTGTTCAAGCTACGAAGGAATATCTAGAGGCTCATTATGCAGAAGAGATTTCCTTGGAGGATGTGGCTGAGCAAGTGAATATTAGCCCGCAATATTTCAGCAAGCTTATTAAGAAAAACACTGGATTTAATTTTATTGATTGGTTATCCATGCTTCGGGTTAAAAAGGCAAAGGAACTACTAACCAACTCCAATTATACAGTGAAAGAAGTCTGCTTTATGGTTGGTTATAAGGATCCGAATTATTTCAGCCGGATATTTAAGAAACGAATGGGCATTACCCCCAGTGAATTCATAAAGAACAAGACCTCATTTACTCAGAAAAAATAAACGGATTTATTGTCATATCTCCTCTTCCAGGGAGTTATGCAATAAATCCGTTCTTATTTGTTAAATTTATAACAATCTCATCTCTGTGGTAATAACCGCACTCTCAGCAGATTAAAATAAGGAATCAAAATCTGCGACCGTTTCTATATTATATCGATATTCACTACTCAGTTAATCGTCTGACTGAATTACCTATCATAAATGTTTGCTTCATATACACGGTTTCCTTGGCTAACTCCTGGGGATCTTCAATTAACTGGATAAGCTTCCTGGCCGCTTCTTTACCGATGATTTCTCTCTCCTGTTTTACGGTTGTAAGCTTAATTCCTATATACTGCTGAGATTCCAAGCCATCAAATCCCGCTATGGAGACATCCTTAACTACCTGCAACCCTCTTTTACGGATCGCATTGAACACGCCGACCGAGGATTGATCATCTGGTGCAATAATACAGGTTGGATATTCTGGTAAGTCAAGTATATGGGAGGCTAACTCCTCTGTAACCATCGGATTACGGTATAATCCTTCTACCACATACTCCTTGGGTACCTCAAGATGATGTTCCTTCATGGCATCATAAAAGCCCTCCAGACGATTTCTGGTTACCATCGAGTTATTTCCATGGACAAAGGCGATCCTTTTGTGTCCCTGGCGGATGATATAATTGGTCAGCTGTTTCATTCCTCCATAATTATCAGATATGATGGAATAGGTTTGTGGAAAGGAATAGTCAATCGTAACCACTGGGAAGTTACTCTCTACCAGCTGGGCCACTTCTGGGTTCTCATATTCTGCACAAACGATGCATACACCATCGAAATGTCGGTATTGGCAATGCTCCAAATAAGTCATCTTTCTTCTACCAACATGATGTTCAATAAATGTTATATCATAGCCACCTGCGGCCGACTCTTCCTTGAAGGCAGATAGGATATGGGCAAAATAATCATTTCTAAGTCCTAGGGTCGAATAGGTTGCAAATAGCACGCCAATATTATAGGTTTTCTTAAGCTTCAGTGCTCTGGCATTAGCATTTGGAAAGTATCCTATCTCATTGGCTGTCTTTATGACAAGGTCTCTTGTCTTGTCACTGATATCGGTATATCCATTGAGTGCTTTACTAACGGTGGATACGGAAACTCCGCAACGTCGGGAAAGTTCTAATATGGTAGCCATAATGTATCCCCCTCTTTCATCTGTTTTCTATAGCAAATTTTTGTTATCATCTGTCATTCTTCTATATATTTATTGTTTCTATCATATTTATTGTTTCTATCATATTTATTGTTTCTATATATTTATTGTTTCTATATATTTACTGCATACCCCTTGTTATCGATTGTTATTCTTCTTTCTTTTCCTGTTCTTCTTGTTATCTTATCCGCGGCTTAACTGATTTTATTCCATTTTATTGTATAAAGCGATATTATTCAAGTGGAAATACATTACTTGTGTAAATCAAAAAGTGCATACTCGGTTGTAGCCTGAGCTTTCGGCTGGCTTCCCTCGAGTACGCACTCTATTTATATGATGTTTTTTTCAGTAAATTATCGCAAAGATTTATGCAGTTTGAATCTGAATAACCTTAACCGGACAAACAGCAGCACATTTACCGCAGTTTGTACATTTCTCATAATCAATTAGCGCAAGGTTATCGTTCACATGAATAGCATCAAATTCACAAGCCTTCACACAAAGTTTACAGCCGATACATCCGATGGAACATCCAGCCTTAACGTCCTTACCCTTATCCAAAGAGCTACAGGTTACTAAGGTCTTGCCCTTGAACGGTACTAAGTCAATCAGCTTATTCGGACATTCTGCAGTACATTTACTACAACCGGTACATTTCTCTTTATCCACCACTGCAATTCCATCTACGATGTGAATGGCATCGAAGGCACAAACCTTGACACAGGAGCCAAAGCCCATGCAGCCATAGCTACATACCTTGTTGGCGTTACCAGGAACCAGAGCTGCCTTCTTGCAATCTCTAACTCCATAATATTCATAGTTCACCTTAGTCTTGTCACAGGTACCTGCACATTTGACGAAGGCCACCTCTTTTTCAGTCACCTCTGCCGTAGTACCCATAACATTAGCGATAGCATCATAAGCCTCTTGGTTAGCAACTGGACATACATTCACCGGCGCTACACCCTCTGCAATAGCTTTAGCACAGGCATCACAGCCAGCATAACCACATCCACCACAGTTCACGCCAGGTAGGAGTTCTCTAACCTCGATCTCTTTTTCGTCTACCTCTACTTCAAACTTCTTCGCTGCAACACCCAGAAACAGACCAATAAACAATCCAGTACCACCAACTACGGCTGTCGCAATTCCTATCGTCTGTAGATCTATAGTTGCTAAGATTCCGGTTACCTTTGGGAGGTTATCCATTGCCAAAAGCAAATTATTCCATATCATAGTTCATATCCTCCTTTATAATATTCCGGCAAATCCGAAGAAGGCCATAGCCATCAGACCTGCTGTAATCAGCACAATAGGTGAGCCCTTGAAGGACTTAGGAACATTGTTATATTCAATTCGCTCTCGTATACCCGCCATTATGACAATCGCAACAGTAAAACCAATGGCAGTACCCAAACCATTTACAATACTGTTTAATAGATTGTATTCTTCCTGAACATTAATCAGTGCAACACCAAGCACTGCACAGTTCGTAGTAATAAGAGGAAGATATACACCTAATGCATTGTATAGCGGAGGGCTATATTTCTTGATAATCATCTCTACAAACTGTACTAGGCAAGCGATTAACAAAATAAAGACAATCGTCTGAAGATACTCGATATCAAGGGGATCCAGAATATAGTTATATACTAGACTGGTGAGGCCGGAAGCTAGAGTTATTACAAAGATAACTGCTAGACCCATTCCCGTTGCAGTTCCTGTCTTTTTAGAAACTCCTAGGAATGGACATAATCCAAGGAATTGACTTAGTACAACGTTGTTTACGAAGGCTGCTCCGATTATTATTAATATCATTTCTGCCATCTAAATCAATCCTCCTTCTTACTATTTGTAATTGTAGACGAGTTTATATTCTTCTCTTTGGCTACAGCCACTTCCTTGCTCGCGTTAATAGTCTCCCTGTTCGTCGAACAAGTACTACCTCCGCAGCTTGAACAGTTACCACCACAACCCAGCTCTGCCTTTGTAGCTGCTGTATTGCTAGCAGAAGGAAGCTTAAATTTATTCTGTAATGCAGTCAGTAAAGAAAGGACAAAGAATGCTCCCGGTGCCAAAACAAAGATGGAGATAGGTTCAAAGGATTCCGGAGTAACCTTAAATCCTAACAATGTTCCAACGCCAAGTAATTCTCTAACGGATCCAATCGTGGTTAAAGCCACAGCGAAGCCCAATCCCATACCGATTCCGTCAAACAGTGATACCCCAATCTTATTTTTCGCTGCAAATGCTTCTGCTCTTCCAAGAATAATACAGTTAACTACAATAAGGGGGATATAGATACCTAATAAATCATTTAGGATAGGTATATATGCAGCCAATAATAATTGTACTATGGTAACCAGAGTTGCAACGATTACAATATATGCAGGAATTCTTACCTTGTCCGGAATCACCTTTCTCAAGGCGGAAATCAACAGGTTGGACATGGCAAGTACAACAGTCGTAGTAAGTCCCATATAAAGTCCGTTCAAGCCTGAAGAGGTTACTGCTAAGGTAGGACACATACCAAGCATCATAACAAAAATAGGATTTTCTTTTATGATACCATTATAAAGACGCTCAACATACTTATTCATTTTCATTGTGCTGCCACCTCCGGTCCGTCAACATAAGTATTTAAGTAACTGATACCAGCATTGATTGCGGTAATAATCGCTTTCGAGGATACCGTAGCACCAGAAACGGCATTAACCTTAGTTGTTCCGTCGACACCGTCAAAGGAAAAGCTCTCAGCTATTACTCCAATATACTGGGTTCTATACTCTTCTTTTAACTGATCAACACTTTTTGATTCATTAAACACAAGATATTCAAGACCAGTTACCTTCTTATTGAGATCATATCCAATTGCTAGTGAGATCGGAGGATTATAACCATCCTTTGTGGTTAAAACAATAACATAACCGATGGTAGCACCATTCTCATCCTGAGCTAATTTCACATCTTTAATCTTAATTTTACTATAGGAAGGATCTAGAGTAGTAAGATCTGCCTCAACGGCTGCTGTCGTTAATTCATCTGCCGTAAGAATATTCTTCGCATCTGTAAATATAACAGAATACGCTTCCATTTCCTTCTTGAGCTGTTGTTCTTCAATCGGTCCCTTTGTAACCTCATTAACATAGGCAAGACCCAGGCCAGAGATCAAAGTTATAAGAAACAATGCCAGCGCATCCCTCAGAAGCGTAGATTTCTTTTTCTTATTTTCCACTGACAGCACGCTCCTTTCCGAATACCCTTGGTATTGTAATCTTCTCGATTAAGGGCACCAAAAGGTTACAGAATATAACTGCATAGGATACTCCCTCTGGACTCTTTCCAACGATTCGGAAGATTCCGGTGAATAGGCCTAAGAGAATACCGAAGACAATCTGTCCCAAAGGGGTAGCTGGACTGGTAACATAATCGGTAGCCATGAAGAAGACAGCCAAGAGCAAACCACCACCAAGGAGTTGACCTGCCATGTAGTTAAAATCCATTTCCTCCGGTCCAAATAACAATACAAAAGCAACAAAAGTAACAATATAGCTGAGAGGTATGCGAAGGGTGATTACCTTTCGGCCCAACATATAAATACCACCGATTAGGATGGCCAGGGCGCTAGTCTCACCAATGGTTCCTCCAACATTACCAATAATTAATTTCATTAGGTCTACAGTTCCACCGTCCTGTAAAACTTTTAACGGTGTGGCAGAGGATACACCATCCACTGCAATTGCACCCCTCCTTATGTAATCCGCTACCGTCGGGGAAGCAATCTTATTTACAGCAAAATCGGTCATTCGATCCGTAAAACTGATCAGAAGGAATACACGAGCTGCAAGAGCAGGGTTCATAAAGTTCTGTCCCAATCCGCCAAATACCATCTTAACAACAAGGATTGCGAACACACCACCTAAAGCCGCCATCCATAAGGGGAATTTAGCCGGGAGATTTAACGCCAGAATCAGTCCGGTTACTACTGCACTGTAATCGCTGGTGGTAACTGGTAACTTCATACCCTTACAGTAAATATATTCGGTAAGGAGACAGGCAACCACAGTCGTTAATATTACTAATAAAGCATTCATACCAAAGTTATAAACACCGAATAAGCTGGCAGGAATTAGGGCTATTACAACATCCCGCATGATATTTCTGGTTGTAATCGGGCTTCGAGTATGGGGAGCTGCCGATACATGAAATAAATCGCTCAAAATTTACACCTCTTTCTATTAATACAGATGCCATCTGTCAATTCCATCTGCTACTTTTACGCTTTTCTTCTTTTCGCTAATACTTCATTTTTTGTCTGCAAGATGGACTGAGTTAGGCCTCTTCTTGCAGGACAGATATAGGAGCAGCATCCACATGCACAGCATTCCAATCCGTTATATTTAAGAAAGGTCTCATCATCGGAGCGCATGGCAGCATCCGCAATAATAAATGGCATTAACTGCAGAGGACATTTCGTAATACATCTACCACAACGGATACAAGGAGATTCCTCTACCGCAGCCTCATCCTTTAAGAAACCAACGAGAGAGGAGGTTGTCTTAGTTACTGGCACATCCAGATTAAACATAGCAACACCCATCATCGGTCCTCCAGAGAGGATCTTCTCCGGCTGCGACTTAAAGCCACCGGCCGCCTCTAGGACTTCTTGATAATTCGTACCGATTCTTACCTGTAAATTAACTGGATTATTTATGGCATCACCAGTCACAGTGAGAACCTTGTGAATCAGCGGTGAATTCTTAGCTACTGCATTATAGATGGAGATGACGGTGTAAACATTATCTACAATACAACCAACATCTGCAGGAAGCTTCTTGGAATTTAAATATCTTCCAGTAACAACGGAAATCAGATGACGTTCACCACCCTGTGGGTATTTCGTCTTTAAAGCTCTAACTTCAATTCTACTTTCCTTTGCTGTTAGCTCCGTAAGTATTTTAATTGCTTCAGGCTTATTATCCTCGATAGCAATCACACCCTTGGCCTTGTCAAATAGCTGTAATATAATCTTTAAACCTTCTACTAATTTTTCCGGTTCTTCTATCATAAGACGGTAATCGGAGGTTAGGTAAGGTTCACATTCTGCACCATTAACAATAACATAATCAATCTTGCTTTCATCCTTCGGAGCTAGCTTCACATGGGTAGGGAATCCTGCTCCACCTAAGCCTACGATACCTGCCTCCTTAACCTTATTTTTAATTTCCTCTTTGGTTAATTTCGTATACTCCTGATCTTTACCGAAGCCATCAATCGTTTGGTATTCATTGTCATTCTCTACAACAACAGCTTCTACCATCTTACCGGCTACAATTAACCGCTTCTCAATCGCCTTAACCGTTCCGGATACCGAGCTGATAACATCTGCCGATATAAATCCGGAGGCTTCACCAAGCTTCTGGCCGACGAGCACCTTATCCCCTTTTGCTACTACCGGCTTTGCTGGAGCACCGATATGCTGAGACATGGGAAATACTAGGTCACCCTTCGGCAAAAGAACAGTTATGGACTTATCCATTGACAGTTCTTTGCCGTCATAGGTATGGATTCCGCCCAGAAATGTTGACTTACCCATAATGCCTTTACCCTCTTTCTATTTGCGTTTTTCTATTAGTGTTTTTCTTCATGTTAAATAAAAAACAAAGATTTGTGTTTTAAGCACACAATTTTTATTATAGCACATTTTGAACAACTTTTACAGAGGATTTTTGCTTTGTTTATATAAATGTACCAAAAACAATAAAGAATATAGTATTATAATCATTATTTTGTTCAATATCACTATTAAACACCCAATACTGTATAGGCTTTAACCTTATTATAGGCCCCTCTTTCCCCTAGGTCAATATATTATCAATACATATTTTTACATTATACGGCAAAATTTAAGTGTCTATTTTTTAACAATGTGTCCGCTAAAATACTGATATTCTAAGGGTTTTAGTGGGATTTTGGAAATTTATTGTATGAAAAAAGGTATCTCCGGTAATAACCAAGAGATACCTTTTACTGTACCTTACCCATGCGTTGTCTAAAATGACTGATTGTATCTCGTCTTATGGAGATACTTTTCCTTCGTTGCCATTCCACCTCTTATATGGCGTTCTGACTTATTGAGGTCCAAGACTACCCTTGCCCGGTTGGCGAGGGAGGGGTTGATTTGTGCAAGACGCTCCGTAACGTCTTTGTGTACGGTTGATTTCGAAATGCCAAACTGTTTCGCTGTTTGCCTAACAGTTGCATTGTTATCGATAATATAATTAGCGATTTCAACCGCTCGTTCCTCTATATAGCCTTTCATAGTGTCTGCGCCTCATGCCAATGGGGATGAAACGCATTCCCC
>CAYMLE010000075.1:0-12781 GCA_964391115.1 uncultured Herbinix sp.
TGCCTATCTCCAGATATTTAATGAAAAAAGGATCCGGATGTCCCATGCGTGCACGCAGACCTCCCCACTTGGAATCGGCAGGTCCCATCGCATATTCCAGGGCATCAAGTGTATCCTGTATGATATCCTCCATTTCCTTATCGTTAAAGTAATACGGTCCGCGGCCCTGACAGGTCATGCCACAGTTGCACACATAAAGAGCCTGAAGCTTCAGGTCCTCGCAGAGTTGCAGATACTCATGAAACCCCAGTCCGTTGGTCGTGCGGTAATGCCACAGGAGCCAGTGACTTGGGCGTTCCCACACCGGTCCGACCGTATTCCTAAATAACATGGCAGTCTCCATAGTGAATCCTTCTACTATGCACCCTCCCGGAAACCTTAGGAACGCCGGCTTCATCTCCTGAAGCCTCATAACTAGGTCCTTTCTGAGGCCATGATTCATAAATGTATCGGAAGGCATAAGCGACATAAACCCAAAAACAACATCACCGCCATCAGGAGCAGCAATCACAAACTCAGCCGTTCCTGTCGTTGCCGCAGGAGTAAGAACAGCGTCATATCTGGTCCATTCCGAGTTATTAACCTCAATCGAAGCTTTAGAAAGTACTGACTCTGTGCTTATAACAGATAATTCGAGCGCGACCCTTTCCGAAGCTTTGGCAAACATGTAAAAATGATAACTTCTTCCCTCCTCCTGCGGAACTCCGACATACCCGATATTCCTTATGCTTCCATTCTTTCGAAAGCTTACCTTCAGCGACACCTTCCGGTTAGCATTCAGTGTATCTGTATCATCAAGTTCCATCTCCGCGTTATCGCAGTACCAAGCCGGAACGGGTGTAGCTTTGATATTTCCATTGGTGACCCAGTCGGTCATGCCCTCACCGTTGTTGAACTCGTCAATCCATCCGGTCGGAGAAACAAAGGTCTTTCCTGAATCCGGAGTTGTACAGCCATCTGGGATCAGGGAATCCTCGAACGACCTGTTTCTGAGCATCTCCGAATATAAGCCTCCGTCACCCGCGCGGCTGATGTCCTCAAAAAATATACCGTATAAATCCGATGCCGTGTCAAAGCGTTTCTGTTCTGTTTTTACATTAATCCTGCTCATTACCTTCTCCTCTGTTCTAATATATTTTAAATGTTGTCTTTTTTGTATTGATGCATGTACCAACTTTTTTGTCCATGTCCCAACTTTTTTGTTCATGTACCAACTTTTTTGTCTACGAACAGAATTCCAACACTTTCCGAGTAAGTAGCACCACCGTTTCCACATGCACACTATGCCCAAACTGATCCACCGCTCTTACTTTCTTCAGTTCATAATCCTTCTCGCAAAGATATTTCAAATCCCTGGCCAGAGTAGCCGGATCACAGGAGACGTAGACAACCTTCTTCGGCGCCATGGATAAAATAGTATCCAGAAGGCTCTGGTCACAGCCCTTCCTCGGAGGATCAACTACTATGATGTCTGCTTTAATATTCTTCTCTTTATACTTGCCAGGAAGAACCTCTTCTGCAGCTCCTACATAGAATTCCGTATTATGAATATCGTTCAGCTCAGCATTTCTCTTTGCATCCTCGATGGCCTCTGGAATAATCTCTACTCCATAGACCTTTTTTGCCTTCTGTGCCAGAAATAGCGATATCGTTCCTATACCACAGTACAGATCCCAAACTACTTCTTCACCGTTTAGGTCTGCATATTCAAGAGCAATTTCATATAGCTTTCTCGTCTGCTCCGGATTAACCTGATAGAAGGACAGAGGTGAAATACGGTATTTGATGGGGCCAATGGAATCGGTTATATAGGGTTCTCCCCAGATAGGAATAATCTTATCGCCTAAGATAACATTGGTCTTCGAGGTATTTACATTCAGACAGATGCTCTTCATTCCGGGAATGTTACGAAGTCCCTCGATTAACTCCTTCTTATGAGGAATATCCCTCCCGTTGATGATGAGGCAGACCATAATCTCCCCCGTCTGATATCCAACTCTGGTTAGTATATGCCGAAGAAGGCCCCTATGGGTTTCCTCCTGATAAGGCTCAATATGATACAGCTCGATAAAGGAACGAAGAAACTGCAAGATCTCGACATTTACCTTGGCTCCGATATAACAATGATCGGTGTCAACGATGGTATGCGTTCGGCTTGCATAAAAACCAATAGTAACTTTACCCTCCTTATCTAGGCCCACCGGAAATTGTGACTTGTTCCGGTAATAATAAGGATCCTCCATTCCAACGATTGGTTCCATCGGGATATCCGTAAACCCACCAATTCTGGTTAGGCTGCTGCGTACTTTGTTTTCTTTGTATTCCAGCTGTTTGTTATAATCCAAATGCATGATCTGACAGCCACCGCATTTGTCTGCGATAGGGCAGATCGGCTGAACACGATAAGGGGATGGCTCCAGAAGCTCCTCGACCCTAGCATAACCATAGGTTTTACCAGTTTTCATGACTTTTACCCGGACTTTGTCACCTACGACTGCATTCTTAATGAAGAGAGTATATCCCTCATACTTACCTATACCTTCTCCGTCGGATCCTATATCTTCTATCATCACTACTACTAGATCGTTCTTTTTTATCAAGGCTAAATGCCACCCTTCTCCTTGGTACTTCGCATGATGTTTGTTTCAAATAATCTTTGATACCCCAACCATTCTTGCTTTGGATCGCTGCTATTTAACATTTCAACCATGGTCTGAAGCTTTGCATCCGCATTGTCAGCAAAGTGTAGTGCCATGGCTTCAATTGTTGCAGGCTTTTTTGGAGATCCATATTCTAGCTCTCCATGATGAGCCAATATACAGTGAATCAGCTCATTGGCTAGCTTCGCTGGGAATTTGCTAATTGTCTTGATATAATCGGTAACCTTGTTTGCCCCAATAAATATGTGGCCAAGTAATTGTCCATCTTCAGTATAATCATTGTTGGGGAAGGAGGACAGCTCCACCATTTTACCGATATCGTGAAGCATCGCCGCTGTAATAAGGAGATCTCTATTTATGATTGGATAGCTATTAGCATAATATTCACATAACTTTATTACACTTAGAGTATGCTCCAATAGCCCGCCAACAAAACTGTGATGAACACTCTTCGCAGCGGAATGAACTTTAAACTCCTTTATAAACGCTGTATCCTCAATAAAGAAATGCTCCGCTAATGACTTCAGATATGGTTCTTTAAGAGCACTTATATAATTTTTTATCTCTCGGTACATTTCCTCAACATCTTTTGTAGTCACTGGAAAATAATCTTCTGGATAATATTCGCCTTCCCTAGCTTTATATATTCTACTAACATTTAGCTGCAGGGAATCCTGGAAGCTAGTTACCCTAGCATCTATGTGAACAAAATCCATTGTCTCATATTGTTCTATCTCATTACTAAAATCCCAGATCTTAGCGTCAATCGTTCCTGACTTATCCTGTATGATAAGAGATACATAATTTTTCCCATTCTTACCAGTTAGAACCTGCTTTGATTTGCATAGGTAGATTTCATTTTTTATAAAATCTCCCTCTCTTAAATCCTGAATATACTTCATCTTATTTTTACCTTTCTAATGCTAATTCGCCTCGTTGATTATTACTATTATACCCTACGTCGCCAGAGATATAAAGCAGAAATTAAACGGCTGGATCAATCTACGTATACAAAACTCGCTCGTAGATTGATCCAGCCTCATTATATTATCTCGAAAGTGAATTTAACCTTCTCTTATTAATTCTCAAACTAATGTTACCCATCAATAAAACTTATTGTACTTTCTTCCCTAAGACCAGCTTTATGATCAAGTTTTTATCCGTTGAACTGGTGGTTCTTTTTATAGTAAAATTTACCTCATCACCGGGGTTAAAACTGGATATTGTATTATAGAATACATTAATGTTCATTACGGATTTTTCATTAATCTGGAGGATGATGTCTCCACCCTTCAAACCTGCCTCATAGGCTGGGGAATTCGTCTGTATATCATTCACATAGATACCAAATGGAACCCCAAGCTCCATTCTTGCCATATCGGTCAGGTCCTCAGCGATGACACCACAATAAATTCTTGGCTCATTATTCACCATTCTCTCAATAATTGACTTGATCTTACTGATACCAACCACCGTATGTAGATTCGTGTTCAAGCCCTCTTTCAGAGTTCTGGTAATAATTCCAATCACTTCGCCCTTCAGGTTGACAATAACCCCATCTCCGTCTTTATAGTCTTTAATACTTGTATTAAATAAATCAAATTTATTATCCGTTATGATAACATGACTACTCTTGCTGGTGATATAACCAAAATCCATGGAACCGGGATAACCATTCGGGCTTCCAAGAGCAATGACCGGACTGCCTAAGGTAATGGTATATGATTCACCGAGCTCTGCCACAGCGATATTATTGCTTAAAAACAAGGGGGGTATATCCTCTAAAAGGGCAGTCAATACAGCCATATTAATCTCTGTTTCATAGTCCAGCAACACCGCATCTATAATATCTGTTTCAGAAAGCTTAAGCTTAATGCTGGTGGCATTACTTACTCGATCCAGACTTGTCAGAATATAAAGTGATTTCTCATCCATCCCAATAATCAATCCAGTAGTATCGACCTTTATTTCAGATGGATTTCCAAAGATATCCTTCCCCTTCACAACGCTCGAGATGGTTGCCAGAGCTTTGTTGGATTTATATGCGATGGTTCTAATCTCATCGGATATACTCAGATAATCCTCAATACCCGCCTCTATGGTATTAACGATAATTTTTTCCTCTTGTGGTACGTCTTCTGCTCCAGGTTCGCTCACCAAATCAACCTTTTCCTCAATCGGATCATTTTTTTCCACGATAGGAGTTACCTCCTCTTGTCCCACCTCTGGATAAGTTGTTGGAAAGGTAATCGGTGTTTTTACTTCTTCTTTATTTAGAAGTTTATAAAAGGTAGGCTCTGCAACACAAAATGTAACTGCCGCCACTAAGCCAAACAATAATGCCATAAATATAGTTGAAAAAAACGGTAATAGCCATTTACGTAGCTTTTTGTGTTTTTTTTGTATTACCTGCTCTTTAATAAATTCAAATTCTTTCTTGTCCATATCTTCCTTAGACATCGTAATCTCCTTAACGAACTAGATTATATCGATCTAAACATATATGCCTATTTGCACTATTTATTAAATTATTTGAAATTGTGATACATTAGTCCTATTTTAGCACTGACTTATGAACATATTATGAATTAAGTGTAAACAAAGCCAATTGGTTACCAAGATCTTTGAACAACTATAACAATAAACTATATTCATCCGCTATAAAAATCCTGTCAAACCGATGCCGTGTACTTACCATTGTACTATTATTTTGGAAAAATTCAATCCTAAAATATGGTTTTGGTGCCTTAAGTCTAATAATACGAATGATTAAGAAGAGGGAATATGGCATCTATATTCAGCCAGAAATAAAACTAATATTAGTTATCTCATTTACTTGTTTTAATTTCTTACAAGATACGGTAAAATAGATGATAACAATGTAACAATATAAATGAAGTACTTCTATGCCATTATATTTGTTGTACTCTTGAACAGACATAGGCTTATATCTTATTTGTCTATACCCCTGCTATTGTTAGAATTAACAGAAAGGCTTGATAATACCATGAATGAGAAAGCATTAAGAACCTTAGAATATAATAAAATAATTGATAAGCTCCGCGATTACGCCGCTACCTCCCGTGGAAAAGAGCTATGTGCTCATCTTTTACCTCAATCAAAGCTAGAGGATATTCGACGTCTTCAAAAGGAGACCACCGATGCCTTATCCCGCATGTTACGTAAAGGAAGTGTGGGCTTTGGTGGTATCCATGATATTCGCCCATCCATTATGCGACTGAAGGTAGGCTCTGCCCTTAGTGCAGTAGAACTGCTCCATATCAGCTCCGATCTAGATGCTGCCCTTCGACTGAAGGCTTATGGTGGTTATACAGGTAAGGAAGGTGAGGAACAAGCAGAGGATTCCCTGACTGAGTATTTTGCAGGCTTAGAGCCACTTACTCCTTTGAATAATGAAATTAAGCGGTGTATTATCTCCGAGGAAGAGATCGCTGATGATGCCAGTCCAGCTCTCAAGAGTGTTCGTCGGGGAATTCGTGTTGCCAATGATAAGATACACAGTGATCTATCCTCTATCTTGAATTCCTCCAGAACCATGCTACAGGAGAATATCATTACCATGCGAAATGGTCGTTATTGTCTACCTGTAAAAGCAGAATACCGCAATCAGTTTCAGGGAATGATTCACGATCAATCCTCCACTGGTTCGACACTTTTTATCGAGCCGATGGCAATCGTACGTTTGAATAATGAACTGAAGGAGCTGGCCATTAAAGAATTGGAAGAGATTGAGAAGGTTCTGGCCGAGCTATCCAATCAGGCCGCGGAGTATACCGATAGCCTGGAATTCGATTTTGCAACATTGTCCGAACTGGATTTTATCTTTGCTAGAGCTTCTCTCTCTAAGTATATGAAGGGTACAGAACCCCAGTTTAACCAAAAGGGAATGATTCATATTAAGAAGGGAAGACATCCCTTAATTGACCCGAAGACAGTAGTTCCAATAGATATTCGGATCGGCAACGAATTTAGTATGCTAATTATTACTGGACCAAATACTGGTGGTAAGACCGTTTCTCTAAAAACTGTAGGCTTATTAACGCTAATGGGGCAAGCGGGGCTTCATATACCGGCCTTTGATAATTCAGAATTAGCCGTTTTTGAAGAAGTATATGCAGATATTGGTGATGAGCAGAGTATTGAGCAGAGCCTAAGTACCTTCTCCTCCCATATGACGAATATTGTACAGATCCTGCAATATGCAAATGAGAAATCTCTCGTATTATTTGATGAATTAGGAGCTGGAACCGATCCGACGGAAGGTGCCGCTCTAGCCATGTCCATCCTCTCCTATCTTCATACTCGTGGGATCCGGACTTTAGCAACCACCCACTACAGCGAACTTAAGGTTTATGCCCTATCCACAGAAGGAGTAATCAATGCTTCCTGTGAATTTAATGTTGAGACTCTTCGTCCCACCTACCGCCTGTTAATCGGTATTCCAGGAAAGAGTAACGCCTTTGCAATCTCCTCCAAACTGGGACTTCCCGATTATATCATAGAGGATGCCAAGAATCTGATCGGCACTCAAGATAAGAGCTTTGAGGATTTGATTAGTGATCTGGAATCCAATCGCGTAACCCTTGAAAAAGAACAGGCTGAGATCACGAGATACAAAGAAGAGATTGAACAGCTTAAGAGAAATTTTGATAAGAAAAACGAATCCTTGGAAGCAAACAGAGATCGCTTACTTAAGGAGGCCAAGGAACAAGCAGCTGCTGTACTGCAGAAGGCTAAGGAATATGCGGACGAAAGCATTCGCAAATATAACCGTTGGCTTCAAGAAGGCGGTAACATTAAGGATATGGAGGCTGAACGGGGAAGCTTAAGAGAACGACTTAGCGACAGTGAGGCTGGTCTGCAGAAGAAACGCCAGAAGCAAGGAAAAAAGGCAAACCCGAATGAACTTAAGCTTGGTGATACCGTCAATGTCTTAAGTCTCGGCCTTAAGGGAACCATCAGCACCCTGCCCAATGCGAAGGGTGATCTATATGTACAGATGGGAATGCTTCGCTCTCTGGTTAATATAAAGGATTTGGAGCCGACGGATGAAGAGATACTTCCAACACCAAGCGCAAAGAAAACGCAAAGCGGTAAGATAAAGATGTCCAAGTCCTTATCCATTCATCCGGAGATCAACCTGATTGGAAAAACGGTGGACGAGGCTCTGCCGGAGCTGGACAAATACTTGGATGATGCATACCTGGCACATTTACCTCAGGTTACGGTGATTCATGGTAGAGGAACTGGTGCACTAAAGAAAGCAGTCCATGCTCATTTGAAGAAGATGAAATATGTGAAGTCTTTCCGGATAGGTGGTTTTGGTGAAGGTGATCACGGAGTAACTATCGTGGAATTCAAATAATCAGAAGGAGATAATCATGTTAGCAAAGCAAAAAATACTAATTGTAGATGATGATGTTAATATTGCTGAATTAATATCACTATATCTGACCAAGGAATGTTTTGATACTCTGATCGTTCATGATGGGGAAGCTGCTATACAGCAATTTCACAGCTATCAGCCAAATCTCATTCTGCTCGATCTTATGCTTCCCGGAATGGATGGCTATGAGGTTTGCCGGCAAATACGCAAGAATTCCTCTGTACCGATTATCATGCTATCAGCAAAAGGCGAGATCTTCGATAAGGTTCTTGGACTGGAGTTAGGGGCGGATGATTATATCATCAAGCCCTTTGATTCTAAGGAACTGGTCGCCAGGGTCCGCGCCGTGCTTCGACGATTCCAACCGGCACAACAAGAGGAATCTGAGGAGCCCATGCCCTCTGGGGATTTTGTATCCTATCCAGATCTGATGATAAATATTAGCAATTATTCTGTTCAATATTGTGGAAAAACGATCGATATGCCGCCCAAGGAACTAGAGCTGCTTTATTTTCTAACCTCCAACCCAAATCAGGTATTTACCAGAGAACAGCTCTTAGATCACATTTGGGGCTATGAATATTTTGGGGATACCAGAACTGTAGATGTTCATATCAAAAGACTTCGAGAAAAGATAAAAGACCATAAACAGTGGAGTCTTTCTACTGTTTGGGGAATTGGTTATAAATTTGAAACAAAGCTTTCCAGAAAGTGATAAAAAGATCAAAGAAACCCTATGAAAGGATGATCATACCATGAAGAAAACCCTATGGTCACGTATAATCCTATCCTATCTGATAGCCGTTGTATTAATATTTTTATTATTAAATACATATGGTATGAATCTCCTAAAAGGCAGTTTATTAAAAGATCAAATCAACCAATTAGCCCGGGAGGCAAAGCTGATAGAGACAGAATACCGCGGGAATTTGCTCGATGAATCCCTGACCCTGGATCATCTGGCGACCCAGTTTAAGCCTCTTACTACGTATTTGGATATTCGAGTATGGATTGTAAACCGTACTGGCGAGGTTCTGATTGATTCCTCCGCTTCCAAAAACCCGCCCTCCATTAACTTAAATGAAATTGATCCTACCTTCCTTGAGGGAAGCCAAATATCAAAAAATACCGTGTTCAAAGGCATTTTTAATGAACCGATGCTTAGCTATATTAATCCTGTGAATTCTGATTTCCAGCTTCGGGGTTATATTGTTTTACATTCACCGATGAGCAATATTGAAGAACAGGCATTGATTTATTATGATGTAATCAACCTGTGTTTTCTTATTATTTTTCCTATGCTGCTGCTTATATTCCTGTATTTTTATCATATTACCTCTAATCCAATGAAAAAGCTAAGGAAAGCATCCGTGGAATACAGCTCCGGTAATTACAGCTATCCTTTAAAGATCAAGGGCTTAAATGAGTACTATGAGTTGGGAGCTGCGATTTCCTATATGGCTGGAGAGTTGAGCAAACTAGATGATTACCAAAAGAAATTCGTGGCCAACATCTCCCACGACTTCCGTTCTCCCCTCACCTCGATAAAAGGCTATGCCGAAGCAATCCTAGACGGTACCATTCCCCATGAGATGCAGGATAAATATCTTAATATTATCCTGTTTGAGACAGAACGACTAAATAAACTCACCTCCAGTCTACTGGAGTTAAATCGTTTTGAATCTCGGGGAGCCTTCCTGGATATTGTCTCCTTCGATATCAACCAGATGATTAAAAAAACAGCAGAAAGCTTCGAAGGCTCCTGCCGGGATAAAAAGATTACCTTAAACCTTGTATTTGCAGATCAAGAGACCTATGTAGATGCAGATATGAGTAAGATTCAACAGGTACTATATAATTTAATTGATAATGCGATAAAGTTTAGCCATAACAACTCAAAAATCAAGGTTTCTACGGAACAAAAAGGCGATAAAATATTTATCTCAATCAAAGACTACGGAATTGGGATCCCAAGAGATTCCATCAAAAAGGTCTGGGATCGTTTCTATAAGACGGACGCCTCCCGTGGCAAGGACAAAAAAGGCACTGGTCTGGGCCTATCCATCGCAAAAGAAATCATCCAAGCCCACAATGAGAATATCAATGTCATAAGCACCGAAGGCGTAGGTACTGAATTCATCTTCTCCCTAACAGCCTCGCCAGAATAAATTCATGCTTGTATTATCCAGATAGCCTTTGGCCTTTTCTTTATGAGAAATTTATAGCGATAAGATAAATACCTATACCTCATCCCATCTATGATGATGCAACTCACCCTCCAGCTTCATACCCTCAAAATTATTCTGTCTTAAGGCCTCATAAAGAATGATAGCGACAGAATTGCCTAGGTTCAGGGAACGAATATCTCCAACCATCGGTATCCGAATGGTGTTCTCCTTATTACCTAAGAGTAATTCCTCCGGAATTCCAGCACTTTCCTTTCCGAACATGATAAAGGAGTCCGGATCATATGATACATGGGTATATACATGCTGCGCCTTCGTAGTAGCCATATAAATCTTTGCATTGGGATTCTTAACTAGAAAGTCTTCATAACTATCATACACAGTGTAATCAAGATCCTTCCAATAATCTAATCCAGCTCTGCGGATTTCTTTCTGAGTCAAACGAAAGCCCATTGGCTCAATTAAATGAAGCTTTGTTCCGGTAGCTACACAGGTCCTGCCAATATTACCGGTATTGGCAGGGATTTCTGGCTCTAATAATATGATATTCATTACTCCAAATTCCTTTCTTCTTTATTCTAATTCACAAAGAAAAAAGGTGAATTAATCACCTTTAATCGCAATATTGATTTCAATTGTTTTATTATTCTCGTATACCAATGGAATACATATATTCTGAGCATAATTAGTGGTGAAGGTCATGGTACCCTTACCTAATGTCGGCGGTGTTATATCAATATTAATTCCCTTCGTAGAGAAAACCGTCGCCGTATTACCCAAGATCATATTACCTAGTTCGCTTATCGCACTCAATGATAATTCATCCATCTCAGTGATAGGCATCATTATCATCTTAGAAGCAATATCACATGCAATACTATGTTCAAAGGCTATCATTACCTGACCACGCATCTCGCCAGTAAAGCCAATCATAATTACAAGGGTATTATCTAAAAAAACCGGGTTTTTAACAATTGGCTTACCAATCTTTGTCTCTATGGAACACATTTCGCTCAAAACCTTATTCGATGCCATTAGGAACGGATTAATGTGGTCAACGTTTATTGTGGTCATTCAAGTTACCTCCTATGTATCTTGATTGCATTTTATCATAGAAAAGGTATACATATCAACCATTTTCATAGATTTTATCTGTATTTTGACACAAATCTCTCCATACGTTCTAAGGCGGCCTTCAAATTGTCGATAGAATAAGCATAGGAAATTCTCAAATAACCCTCTCCACATTCACCAAAAGCTGTGCCGGGAACCACTGCAACCTTCTCTTCTTTTAGGAGTCTGGTCGCAAATTCTTCCGAGGTCATTCCAAGACTTTTAATACAAGGGAACACATAAAAGGCACCGAAGGGTTCAAAACATTCCAATCCCATTTCTCTCAGTGCATGGATTAAAAACCTTCTGCGTTTATCATAGGTGTCGCGCATCATCTCTACATCTACGTCACCGTTTTTGAGAGCTTCAATACCGGCATATTGGCTGGTAGTCGGAGCACACATAATTGCGAACTGATGTATCTTTATCATCTGATCCATTATAATAGCAGGCCCTGCTGCATAACCAAGTCTCCAGCCCGTCATCGCATAGGATTTTGAGAAACCATTAATCACGATGGTTCGTTCCTTCATACCTGGGAAGGATGCAATCGATACATGTTGTTTACCATAGGTTAATTCAGAATAAATCTCATCGGAGATAACAAACAAATCCTTCTCAAGAATAACCTCTACAATTTCCTTCAAATCATCATAATCCATAATTGCTCCGGTTGGATTATTCGGAAAAGCAAGGATCAGAAGTTTTGTCTTATCTGTTATTGCATCTAAAAGTTGCTGCTTTGTTAGTTTAAAGTCATTTTCCCCTTTTAATTCAATTACAACCGGGACGCCACCAGCCAGCAAGGTACAAGGGTGATAAGATACATAACAGGGCTGAGGAATTAAAACCTCATCCCCTGGGTCAACCATAGCTCGTAAAGCAACATCAATGGCTTCGCTGCCACCGACCGTCACCATGACCTCTTTATCATAATGATATTCCAGTTCAAACTTCCTCTTCAGATAATTACAGATCTCAATCTTTAATTCCTTCAGTCCTGCATTGGAGGTGTATATCGTCCTTCCCTTCTCCAGGGAATAGATACCCTCTTCCCTGATATGCCAGGGAGTATCAAAATCCGGCTCACCTACACCTAGGGATATTGCGTCCTTCATCTCACTAACGATATCAAAAAACTTCCGTATTCCGGAGGGTTGAATCTCAACTACTTGTTTTGATAATGGGCTTCTCAAGGGCTAATCAACATCCTTTCATCCTGTTTCGGCTGTACTAGCGGCAATCCATGTTCCTTGTATTTCTTCAATACAAAATGTGTCGCAGTACTTAATACAGTTTCCATCGGTGCCAGCTTCGCTGATACAAAAGTGGCTACCTCTCTCATGGTTTTACCCTCAATTATAACGGTAAGGTCAAAGCCACCAGACATCAAATAAACGGATTGAACTTCACTA
>CAYMLE010000076.1:0-12614 GCA_964391115.1 uncultured Herbinix sp.
TCTATAGTTATTCCAGTTATTGTTATCCTTATGATTTGTGTGAAAATATCAAATATAATCATGCATTGTCTGTAAATTAGCTTTTCCAAAAATACCTCTTTACAAAAGCCTCAAAGTATGTCAAAATATAAAAAATTCCAGGAGGTAAAACGCTATGTCTTCTAAGAAATTACCCATCGGTTATCTTCCCGATGAACGTCCCCCATTTATGGAACTTATTTTTTTTGCCCTTCAGCAAATTGTAGTAATGTTCCCCGCAACTGTTCTAGTTGCTATTCTAACTAATTTCCACGTTTCTACTACCATTTTTGCCAGTGGCTTGGCAACTCTTTGTTTCATTCTTATCACTGGTAGAAAAATCCCCCTTTATTATGGTTCCAGTTTTTCCTATATTGCAGCTATTGCATCCATTATGTCAGCAGAACAATTTGCTGGATTCGCACATAATGACAAAATCGCAATTGCTCAATTTGGTATTATTATGTCAGGTCTCGTATCGATCGCTGCTGGCTTAATTATTCGACAGATTGGTAAAGACACCATCGATAAAATTCTACCCCCTACGGTTACAGGAAGTATCGCTATTATTATCGGCTTATCCTTATGTGCTGGTGCAATTAATGATGCATCTGGTCTTTCCTTCAAAAATACAATATTATCCGCACCAGATAAATTTACATCTGCAGTGCACAATGCAATATCAACCGGTTTATTTGATAACTTATCATGGATAATTGCATTTGTTACTTTATTCTCTACAATTTTATATTCCGTATATTTGAAGGGCAGGCTCAGTCAGTTGCCTATTCTTTTTGGCCTTTTGACAGGTTATGTGGTTGCATTGGTAATCACTTGGATAACAGGAGTTCCTTTTGTAAGCTTTAGCTCCGTTGAAGCAACAGGAATTATCAGCCTTCCAATCTTCACTTTACCTAAGCCCTCATTTGCAGCAGTAGCCGCTATCATGCCAATTGCTATCGCGACTATTCCAGAATCCACTGCTCATCTATATCAGCTGGATATCTACGTAAATGATCTGGCTAAGAAGAAGAATTCCCCAAAAAGGTTCAACATATCCGACAAGCTGGGTCTCAATCTGATTGGTGATGGCCTTGGCGATATCATCTCTGGTTCTATCGGTGGTCCCGCTGGAACCAACTATGGTGAAAACATAAGTACTATGGCGATTACAAAGGTATTCTCTGTACCCGTATTAATCACTGCTGCTATCATAACAATGATTATATCCTGCTTCACACCATTAATTAATGCAGTATACTCAATCCCCTCATCTGTTATTGGTGGATTATCCATCTATCTATTCGGTGTAATCGCTGCACAGGGTATCACGATTATGATGGACCGAAAAGTGGACATGTTCAGCTCCAAGAACTTAGCTATCATTGCAGTTATCTTAATCGTTGGTTTAGGCGGACACTTCGCTTACGGCGGTATGATCCCGATGTTCGGTACTGAGTTCCCTGCTTTAGCAACTGCAGCAATTATCGGTATCGTATTAAACCTTGTCTTATCCATCGGCGAGAAGAAGGAAACTGAGACATTAGAATAAGTTACATCGTATCGAGAGTGACTTCTACTCTGTTTATTTAAAATGAATTACAAGAACCTCCATTGAATAATGGGGGTTCTTTTTACATCCAATATCCCTCTCTTTAATAGATATGTATATCCCAATTCTCTTCATCCTTGTTACGTTCATACATGAATTCATTGTAGGAGTCAGAGTCAAAGACCTTGAGTAGCTCCTCAAAATCATTTACCAGTTTATACTCCAAAAGGTTATCCCGGTCCACCCAGATCATATTGCCTTCCTCCGAAGAGGTTAAGGTTCCTTCAAACTGGTTGGTCTTGAATAAGAGTACAACATAACGTTCATCCTCATCCGTTTGAAATTGCTTAACTCCACACAGCTTTGGGTTATGAATGGTCAATCCTGTTTCTTCATATATCTCACGGATGACTGCCTGTACAAAAGATTCCTCTTTCTCCACATGACCTCCCGGAAATGTTAACCCATGCCAATCTATTTTCACTCTATCCTGAAGTAAAATCTTATTGCCTTCATATACCATACATAACACCGTTAAGATTGCCTTTTCACTCTTACTCATACTCATACTTATACCTGTATAGAGGTCTTTCAAACCCTTCTATACTACTCCTTCCCCTCCCCAATGTAATCATGTCGTCCTTGCTAAATAATCTACATGAAATTATCTAAATGAAATAGTCGCTAGCTAGGAATATGTAAATATATTATACCTTTTAGAGCCTTGAGCAACAAGACTTACTTGTATTCGCATATCAAGCAATAAGCACATTACACAATAAGCCCATTACGCAACAAGTTCATTAAACAATTAGCTTATTAAGCAATTAGCTCATTCAACAATTAACTCATTAAAAAAGAGATGAGCTTTTCCTACTATTTAATTAGGAAGTAACAGCTCATCTCTTTGATATAAAGAAGTATTTATATTAAGAAGATTAAATTATATTTAAATTATCGTTCAAATCAATTCTTTAAGCAAAAGAACAGTCTCTCAAAAACGAGTAATTATATTATAGTAGCGATAATAATATAGTTAGCAACAAACAATGCTGTAGCAATCCATAATACTGGGCTAATTTCTTTAAATTTACGTTTAGCCACTTTAACAATAATATAGAATACAAAACCTGCTGCAATACCATTCGAGATGCTGTAGGCCAGTGCCATGAATATACCGGCAAAGAATGCAGGAATAGCATCCTCTAAATCAGTCCAGTTAATATCCTTAAATGCTGCAAGCATCATAACACCAACTGCGATTAATGCTGGAGCAGTAGCCTGTGCAGGAACGATACCAACGATAGGGGAAAGTAACATACTAGCATGGAACAGGATAGCGGTTACAACAGCAGTTAAACCGGTACGGCCGCCTGCTTCAATACCAGCTGCACTCTCAACATAGGTCGTTGTATTAGAGGTACCAAAGATAGCACCAATACTAGTTGCGATGGAGTCTGCAAATAATGCCTTGTCCATCTTAGACTTAAAGCCCTTACCCTCTTGAAGTGCCTTTTCATCTGCTTCATCAAAGATGCCGGAACGTCTTCCTGTTCCGATAAAGGTTCCAATGGTATCAAAGGTATCAGATAAGCTAAATGCAAAGATTGTCATAAGAACAAGTGGTATCTGAGAAACATCACTAAACAAGGATAATAATCCTTCTTTACCAAAAGCTGCGCCAAAGGTAACACCTAAATCATTAAAAGCATCGCCTAAGCCAGCAGATACGCCAAAACCAGATACATTGGTAACGCCCATAGGGATACCGATTAATGTGGTTGCAACGATACTGATAAAGATTGCACCCTTTACCTTTAATACCAGAAGTACGAAGGTAAGAACTAAACCAATCAGAGCTAAGAGTACCGGAGCATTGTTTAACTTCACTAATTCAGGTACTGCTGCAGAGCTAGCCATAATACCATCCGTTGCAACATTAATATAGCCAGCGGAATTAGGTACTGCGGGCCAATATGTACCTGGATCTACGATAAAATCAATTAAGCCAGCACTTTTTACACCGATGTAGGCAACGAAGATACCAATACCACCACCAATTGCATGCTGAAGGCTAGTAGGAATCGCTTTGATGATTAATTTACGGATTTTTGTTACTGTAATAAGTACATTAATTACACCACACAAGAAAACCATGGCCAAAGCCTGTTGCCATGAAAAACCAAGACCGAAACATACGGTATAAGTAAAGAATGCATTCAATCCCATACCAGGAGCCTGTGCGTAAGGCACGTTAGCGAATAACCCCATTACTAATGTTCCTGCAACTGCTGCGAAGATGGTTGCTAGGAAAACAGCCTGTGCTGGCATACCGGTTGGTGATAAGGTTTGCGGATTAACAAAAATAATGTAAGCCATTGCAAAGAAAGTGGTAGCTCCCGCAATTACTTCTCTGGAGATCGTTGTTCCATGTTGCTTAAGCTTAAAAAACTTTTCCATAAAATATTCTCCTTTTAGGTTTATTATCTAATAGGTAATTGTATTTTATCCTTCCTATAGTATTTCACTCAATGCCTTATATATACTTTACAAAAGCATAGCTCCTAAATACACCGGAAAAGGTCGATGTGTGATTTAGGAGCGCCTTTTTCATATATACAGTCACTAGCTGAAATCGGATTAATTATTACCTAATATGATTCTACCAAATTCAACTCCATTTTACAATCAGAGTATTTATTAATTGTACTAATTAAATTTATTAGAAATCAGAAGTTTTGTTCAATAGATTCCCCTTGTTTGTAATGTGTTTTTATCTGTGTACAAAACAAGGGGAACTATTATGTTATAAAATTATCCAATTGTAGTTGTTTATGCCTCAGCAGATTCTTCCTTCGCGTTTTCTTCAATAACCTTTTGTTGTACGTCCGAAGGAGCCTGTTCATAACGAGCAAATTCGTAGGAGAAATCACCGCTACCACCGGTCATGGATCGTAAATCGGTGGAGTAACCATATAGTTCAGATAGAGGGATGTCAGCCTCGATTTCCTGCTTTCCGGCAACTGGATTCATACCCAGAACTCTTCCGCGTCTCTTATTCAGATCTCCCATAATATCACCGGTAAACCGATCGGGAACAACAACCTTTAAGGATACAATCGGCTCTAACAGTACTGGAGATGCCTCCATGAAGCCTTGTTTGAAAGCCATGGTTGCTGCAAGTTTAAAGGCCATTTCAGAGGAGTCAACCGGATGATAGGATCCATCCACGAGTGTAGCCTTAAGACCGACCACTGGATATCCAGCAAGAGGTCCCTTCAGACAAGAATCTGCAATTCCTTTCTCTACCGCTGGGAAGTAGTTCCTAGGAACCGCTCCACCAAATACTTTCTCCTCAAATACATAAGCTTTTTCCTGATCACCGGAAGGCTCGAATTCAATCAGAGCATCGCCATATTGTCCATGACCGCCAGACTGCTTCTTGTGCTTACCGCGAACACTGACCTTCTTACGTATCGTCTCACGGAAGGGTACTCTAGGTTTCATAACCTCAATATCAACCTTATATCTATTGAGCAGTTTGCTAACCGTAACATCCAACTGCTGATCGCCGATACCATACAGCAAAGTTTGTCTGTTTTCTTTATCATTTACCAATCGAATCGTAAGATCTTCATCCATCAGCTTATTAAGCGCTTGGGATACCTTATCGTCATCACCCTTATTCTTAGTTTTAAAACGTTGATAAGTATAAGGAGTAGATACTGTAAATCGGTCATAAATTACTGGCGTAGCCTTCGTAGATAAGGTATCACCGGTTACTGTATTGGTAAGTTTACCAAGAGCACCGATATCACCGGCATGAAGTTCGGTGACCTCCATCTGCTCCTTACCTCTTAATACATAAAGTCGGTTCACCTTTTCTTCTGTATCCTTGTCAGCATTATAAATTAAGCTATCTGACCTTAATACACCAGAGCATATCTTAAACAAAGAAAATTTACCAATGAAGGGATCCGCAATAGTTTTAAATACTTTTGCAGTAAATGGGCTGTTCGCATCACAATTACAAACAAAATCTTCATCCGTTTTCACATTCTTACCAGTACTTGAGTGTTTGGAAGGGTCCGGGAAATATTTTTCAATTGCCTGTAGCAACATAGTAGTTCCTTGGGCGTTAACACCCGATCCCATCAAAACAGGTACAACAGAACCATCTATAACATTATTTCGAAGTGCCTGAGAGATCTCCTGCTGTGAAAACTCTTCGCCGTTGAAATACCGTTCCATGTATTCCTCGCTTGTTTCAGCCACAGCTTCAATCAAAACCTCTCTGAACTTCGAAAGATTTTCCTGACTATAATCCGGAATCTCACATTCCACATATTCACTGGCCTTTGTAAATCTTCTTCCAGCCATTTTAACGACATTAACAAATCCTACGAATTTTTCATTCTCTCTAATTGGAATATGAAGAGGGGCTATCTTCTTTCCATAGTTTTCTGTTAACTTCTCTACTACCTCACGAAAACTTGCATTATCATCATCCATATCATTTACAAAGAAAATTCTGGGCA
Organism: uncultured Herbinix sp.; assembly: GCA_964391115.1. Classification (GTDB taxonomy): domain Bacteria; phylum Bacillota; class Clostridia; order Lachnospirales; family Lachnospiraceae; genus Mobilitalea. Next base: position 6,109 of record CAYMLE010000076.1, read on the forward strand.
AATTATGCTTCTCACAGAAATCCCATGCCTTCATCGTGCCTACTTCTATACCTGCTTTTGCGGATACAATGATTACAGCTGCGTCAGCAACTTCAAGTGCTTCCTCAACCTCACCCACAAAATCAAAATAACCTGGAGTATCAAGAAAATTAATCTTCGTGTCTTCAAAGATGATCGGTACAACCGTGGTGCTGATAGAAAACAATCGTTTCTGTTCTTCTTTATCATAATCACTGATTGTATTTCCTTCTTCCACTTTACCCTGACGTTTTGTAATACCAGTTGTGTACGCCATGGCTTCGACTAAAGTAGTCTTGCCACAGCTTCCGTGGCCTAACAGAACAACATTGCGAATCTTTTCCGAAGTGTAAACATTCATACAGATTTCCTCCAATACAAATGAGTAGGTACTCACAAAAAGATACGTGAGTTTAAAGATAGAGAGTTAACAAACATCTTTTACAATGCTTATTCCCTAATTTTACCTCTGTGTATATTTTACTAGAGATAAGCTATATTTACAATAGTTTTATGTAAAAATAAACAAAGTTTTTCTTTTATGCTTTAAACCGTTACACTTCAACGCAATATAGTGTTGACACTCCAGTTTAACTAGAGTATAATCCACGATAGACGATTTATATATTTATCAGTGTTCAGTATATGTTGCCTCGGATAATATAAAATCCGCTGGTTTACGATAAGTAATATCGATAGGAAAGGAAGTAATTTATCTATGATCATAGTAATGAAACCTCAGGCTAAGCCTGAATCAATACAAAAGATAAAAAACATCATTGAGAGCAAGGGATTATTTGCTCATATTTCCGATGGTACCGAAGTAACGATTATCGGTGTTGTCGGTGATAAATCAAAAATACAGGACCAAAACCTTGAGATCTTCGAGGATGTAGACCGTATTGTTGCTGTAACAGAAAGCTATAAGCTGGCAAATCGCAAATTTCACCCAGAGCCCACCAAGGTTCAGGTAGGAAATGTGACGATCGGTGGCGATACCTTAGTAGTGATGTCCGGTCCCTGTGCCATTGAAAGTAAAGAACAGCTTCTGTCCACCGCCCATGCAATTAAGAAGGCCGGCGCGCAAATCTTGCGAGGTGGAGCTTATAAACCCCGAACCTCTCCCTATGCTTTTCAAGGGCTAGAAGAGGAAGGCTTATTATTTATGAGTGCAGCTAGAGAAGAGACTGGCCTACCTGTAATCTGTGAAGTAACTAGCCTAGATGCTATCGAGGCTGCGGTTAAACATGTCGATATGCTTCAGATCGGAGCCAGAAATATGCAGAATTTCTACCTACTGAAAGAAGCTGGCAAAACTGGTCTACCTGTTTTATTAAAAAGAGGATTGTCTGCAACCATAGATGAGTGGCTCAATGCAGCAGAATATATTATTGCCGAAGGTAATCCCAATGTAGTACTCTGTGAAAGAGGCATCCGTACCTTTGAAACAGCGACTCGAAATACCCTGGACATCAGTGCTGTTCCAGTTATCAAAGAAAAAAGTCACCTTCCAATTATCGTGGATCCCAGCCATGCTACCGGAGTTCGTAGCTTAGTTACCCCTCTTGCTAAGAGTGCCATAGCAGTCGGAGCAGATGGATTGATGATTGAAACTCATCCCAATCCCTCCTGCGCTTTGTCCGATGGGCCTCAGTCCCTGAACTTCCCACAGTTTGATGTACTTATGAAGGAACTAGATCCTTTTGTAAGACTGATGGGTAAGCACTTTTAAGGAATACAATTCATTAATAAAAAACTTAGATGTCATTATTCATCCTAACAGTAAAACGGAATATAATTTAAGGCTAATATTATAATACTGAAATAAACAGGATTCATTAGGAGGTTCTCATGAACGAAACGGAAAGCAATTTTAGCAGCATTCATAAAATTGGGTTTATCGGATTTGGATTAATCGGTGGCTCCATCGCTAGGGCATTGAAGAAGATAAAGCCAGAATTCTATCTTTATGCCTATGACTATCACACCGATCAACCAAGCTTGGAACTGCAGTCTGCTAAATCCGATCATATTTTGGATTCCATTACAACCTCACTGTCAGAAGGATTACCAGAATGTGATTTGATTTTTTTATGTGCACCGGTTCTTAGTAATATGAACTATCTAAAAAAACTGAAACCTCTTCTTAAGGATACCTGTATTCTCACCGATGTGGGAAGTGTGAAGAGTAATATTCATCAGATGGTTTCGGAGCTGGATATGGAGGAATACTTCATCGGAGGACATCCAATGACTGGCTCGGAGAAGACAGGATATCATAATTCCTATGCCATGCTCCTGGAAAATGCCTACTATATCCTTACACCCACCAATAAGGTAGCCATGGAGAAAATCGATACCCTATACTCACTCGTTGAGAAGATGGGTTCCATCCCACTACTTTTGGATCCGAAAGAACACGATGAGATTACTGCAACCATCAGCCATGTTCCTCATATCATAGCAGCCCAACTTGTAAATCTGGTTCGAGAATCAGGTAATCAGTCAGAGAAAATGAAGGCACTTGCTGCCGGCGGCTTCAAAGATATCACCCGGATTGCCTCCTCTTCCCCTATTATGTGGCAGGATATCTGTTTAACTAATGTTTCCGACATAAAACACTCCTTAGGCCGTTACATAGAGGCCTTACAACGGGTTTCGGAAGCACTTGACCAAAAGGACGGGAATTATCTATATGAAATGTTTGATAATGCAGGAGAATTTCGAAACTCTATTCCAAACAAGTCCATCGGAATGATTAAGAAGATCTTCGAGATATATCTCGATATCATGGATGAAGCGGGGGCTATAGCAACCATAGCTACCCTACTCGCTAGCAACCAAATCAGTATTAAAAACATCGGTATTATTCATAATAGAGAATTCGAAGAGGGCGTCCTTAGAATCGAATTTTATGAAGAAACGGCTGAGGCTAATGCCAAAGCCTTGTTGAATCGATATAATTATAGAATTTATCATCGGTAAAGGAGAAAACGTATGACTACATCGGCAAAAGGCCCACTAAAAGGCACCCTTAAGGTCCCCGGAGACAAATCAATATCCCACCGAGCAATTATGTTTGGTGCTTTGGCAGAGGGCACCACTGTGGTGACTAATTTCTTGGAGGGTGCCGACTGTCTCTCCACGATCCACTGCTTTCGTCAGCTAGGAATAGAAATTGATTATAGCGCTCAGGAAGGTAACGTATCCGTTCACGGAAATGGTTTAAATGGATTAAAGAAACCAGATGAAATACTAGATGTCGGCAACAGTGGAACAACGATGCGACTCTTATCCGGTATCCTCTGTGGCCAATCCTTTCCCTCCATCATAACCGGTGATGCTTCGATACAGCGCAGACCCATGAATCGGATTATGCTACCCTTAAGACAGATGGCTGCCGATATCAAGTCCCAACAGGAGAATGGCTGTGCTCCCCTATATATTAATACTTCTGGTAATAAGCAATCTGGTAGCTCCATATTAAAAGGCATCTCTTATGTCTCACCAGTTGCATCCGCTCAGGTAAAATCCAGCATTTTGCTGGCAGGCTTATATGCCGAGGGAGAAACCTCAGTCACTGAACCTACTCTGTCCCGCAATCATACCGAGCTGATGTTAGCAGAATTCGGTGCTAGTATCTATACGAAAGATAACACGGCGGTTATTCTTCCGGCCCCCCGGTTAATCGGACGAACGGTTGCTGTACCTGGAGATATCTCCTCTGCCGCATATTTCATTGCAGCTGGTTTAATTGTACCAAACTCTGAAATCATTATAGAAAATGTTGGTATTAACCCAACACGGGATGGAATCCTTAAGATCTGTAAACAGATGGGGGCAGATATACGGATGGAAAATCTTCGTAACGCTTCTGGTGAGCCGGTTGCTGACCTGGTAATCCGTCACAGCGAGCTGACAGGAACCGAGATAGGAGGCGCAATCATCCCTACGTTAATTGATGAGATACCAATCCTTGCTATTCTGGCTTGCTTTGCTAAGGGAGTTACAATAATTAAGGATGCTACCGAATTAAAGGTGAAAGAATCCAATCGGATTGATGTTATGGTTGATAATCTTAGTCGAATGGGAGCTGATATTACAGCAACCGAAGACGGCATGGTTATCCGTGGGGGGAAACCTCTGCACGGAGCCACTATCGAGAGCCACTCTGATCACCGCATTGCCATGTCCTTTGCTATTGCAGCTCTTATGGCCGAAGGCGAAACCACCATCACCCATCCTGAATGTGTTACCATCTCCTATCCTGATTTCTATTCTGATATATCCGATCTACAAAGAGGATAAACTACGAAGGATAGTCTTCTAAGAGGATAGCCTACTTAAGAATGATCTTCTAAGAGAATAGACTATTTAGAGAATACTCTTCTAGGATGATGGCCTACTAGAATAGTCATCTAAGAGAATAGACAACTAAGAGAATAATCTTCTATGAGATTAAACTACGAAGGATAATCTTCTAAAAGAATAGCCTACTAAGAGAATAATATTCTTAAAGAATGATCTTCTGATTCGATAAACTGCAATAAGGATAATCAACAAATAATTTGCTAGGCCACCCCATATAAATGTGTTATACATATTTATATGGGATTTATTTTATTACAGCGTTTTATTTTAGTTAGTCATAGGAGGGTTCTAAATGAGTAAAGCAGATGAAGCAGTTCAATGTTTTAAAAACGGTTATCTTTGTTCCCAAGCTGTTTTGTCAACCTATAGTGAGCAGCTGGGGTTGGATCGGGAAACTGCCCTAAAGCTAGCCTGCCCTTTTGGGGGTGGTATAGCGAGAATGGGAGAAACCTGTGGAGCAGTAACTGGAGCTTTTATGCTAATCGGACTAAAAGCAGGTATGGTAGATTCCCACAAGCCGGAGGACAAGGAACACACATACCAGCTGGTACAGGAGTTTACGGATCGATTTACGGAGATGTACGGTTCCATCAAATGCGCAGAGCTACTTCACTGCGATATTAGCACGGAAAAAGGACGGACTTTTGCCATAGAGCATAATTTATATGATACCCTATGTCCAGTCTATGTCTGTGATGCGGTGAAGATTGTAGAGGATTTGTTAGAGTTAAAGAGTATACATAAAGAGGATGAAGAAATATTACCTTAATAACGGGCAAAACAGAATACATTATAAGGTACAGAAATATAAGATGAATTGGCAGCACAATTTATTTATCTTTACATGAAGGAAAGGATCCGTGAAGGTAGGATAAGCTTTTAAGCCTACCTTCACGGATCCTTTTTTATTTTTTCTTAGCAAATGGTTTGAAAACCATCTGCTACCTTTATTCACATTTTAAAAATAATTAATCTAAGATTAAGGAAGCAGGAGCATATAATCTAGTCTTCAGCTCACTATCCAACATATATAAGCCCTTTGGATCTGAACCAAATAGATCAAATCGCTTGATATTCTCGTCTGCATTCATCTCTTCTTCACCCTGTTCCTTTACAAACCAATCTAGGAACTGCATGGTTCTATAATCCTTCTGCTGATAAGCAGCATCATATATCGTATGAATGGAGGCCGTTACATATTGCTCATGTTCCAGTGCCATAACTAAGGGATCACGGAAACTGGTGTATTTCGCATCTGGTCCATCAATTGGCTGTAATTTTACTACTTCACCATTGTTTAATAGGTATTGACGGAATAACAGAGCATGGTCTCTTTCCTCCTGCATCTGTACATAGAACCAATTCTCAAAACCTTTCAGATTCTCATCTGCATAATAATTAGCCATATCCATATACAAGTAGGCTGAATAGAATTCCTTATTAATTTGATCGTTAAGTAATTTTACTACTTCTTTGTTTAACATAACTATCTCCTTTCAAATTACATAATCTCTTTAGATAATTGTAAAACACTGACATTCTGTGTTTTACATGTTTCACAATCTCCTATACATAATCTCTCTGCATCTTACTTAGAAATTGAAAATTTAATTATATTAAGGGACAAGACAAATCACATGTCTACCCCTGAAAACCTTCTCTGAGCGTAGTACTTTATAAATAGTAGTATAATGCTCCAATGTTTACGAATATAATCATTTCAACAAATGATTCTTAGTAAATTATAACATTAATCTTGAAGAAAGACAAGTAGAGACCAATAATAGTAATCATAATAAGCTTTGAATATGTCATTCATATTATTCTAACTCTTATTCAAATTTAGTCAAACTGAGAGTTATACAAGCGATAATAAAACCCCTTTTGATCCATCAGTTCTTTATGATTTCCCTGCTCAACAACATTCCCCTGATCTACAACCAGGATATTATCCGCGCCTTGAATTGTAGAAAGGCGGTGGGCAATAACAAAGCTAGTCCTCCCCTTCATGAGCTCTGCCATAGCCCTTTGGATGAGGACCTCGGTGCGGGTGTCCACCGAGCTGGTGGCTTCGTCCAGGATCAGAATGGCCGGGTCTGCCAGAACCGCCCGGGCAA
>CAYMLE010000077.1:0-2454 GCA_964391115.1 uncultured Herbinix sp.
CGTTTTTCTAGTGGTAAATGGGCTACAATTAGCTTATAACTTTAGGTAGTGAATCGGTGGTAGGGGGCAGTATCTCCCCGGTTCTTTGGTCCACCCAATACCAACCATAGGTTACGGTATGTCCTACTCCGATATCCGGCTCGTCCAATACGAATTCATATAGATGATATAGATAGTAATGCTCCTCTACGATACCTTCATAAACAAGGTAATAGTCAGCATCCTTAAGTTTATAGTAATACTTTTCATCCATGTCGATGGATACTGGATCAAAATTGGTAGCATATTGCTGCTTCACTTTATCCAGAGCCTCCATGGGTGTCCATACATCACTTCTACCCTCTCCCGGCTCAAAAAGAAAGTGTATAAGCCTAGTGGATAACCTAGTAGAAGGATATTCTGCCTCCTTCATCACCGATTCCATTAAGCTTATACACAGTGGATTATAACTTGAAGTATCTGGGCTATATGCCCTTCCTTTATCTTTATTGTAAGAGAAGCCTGACAGGCTAAATAAGCATACTGCCATGACTATAACCATTGTTAATCGCCTCATAATTATGTCTCCCCTACTATAATAATACTTTAATCATAGCATTGGTTTACTTAATTTTCCAGTACAACTCAACGGTAATAATCGACGGTAATAGCCAACATTATTCTTTGTTCTGTTCACTATTGTTATTTGGTTTCTCCGATGGACCTTGAAGTTTCTTCTTGTATTTCTTGTAATATCTGCGAGAGATTAAAACTCCAATCGTTATTATTATTGCCCAAATGATGATATATGGTAGGTTTATACTTACGTCTACGATAAAATCTTTAAGACCTTCTGTTATATCATACATGGTATCACTTAGGCCATTTTTAATCCGATTCATTACTGTAATCTTCTCTTCTTTCTTCGGAGTCATTCGTTCAACTTCATCAATGCTGAGAGTTACGGTACTATATTCCACTTCATTGTCTATGGTTCTCAATCTGGTTTCATAATTCTGAAGCTCATAACGGATGGAACTTAATCGACTCTCCAGTGTTATAATATTCTCTAGGCTATCTGTCTTCTCTAATAATACAAATAGTCTCTCTTGTTCAATTTCTAGAGCTTTTTTCCGACTTTCCGTATTAACATATTCCAAAGTAACATTTTCCGTATTCTCTGATTTGTTAACAACATTGGAGGTCTCATATACTTTGCCAATAAAATCATTTAAGTTATCCTTAGGAATTCTAGCGATAATATGTGCACGGCGTAACGAATTGTTATAATTATAACTTTTACCACTGATATCCGAGGATTCTACATAACCACCTAAATCTGCAATATCCTCATTCATCGTATCCATTAATTCATCGAAATCCTGGGTCTCCACGTCCATATTTACCTTGCGAATGATTTTCTCCATGGTATTTGTGAACTGCGGGTTACTCGTGATAGAGGAGGAGTTTTTTATTGACTCCTGTTCAATCATATCATAACTATCACTTGAGGTGGCCTCACCGGGAGCTGCTGCCCCATTGTCGCCTTGATCATAATCATAATCAGCTTTGCTTTCATCCGTTCCTTTACTATAGTTCACCCGGTCATAACTATTATCTTTTTTTGCACAAGCCGTAAAGATTAGGGTGAACATTACTATGATCATTAATCCCTTCATTGTCCTTACTTTTTTCATAAATTCCCTCCTCCTATTATAAGTAAATCCTATCGCTACCTCGAACGATTAGCTTTTTTAATGTTTATTATTGCATCTGTTATTTAATAGACGATACATTTCTTCAAACGGTTCCCTAATTATTACTTTCGTTTTACTACTCTCGTTTTACTACATCGTTTTACTACAACCGGCTCTAAAAGAAGAAAAAGCTGTACCAGCCGCTCCTTCCCTTATCGGAGGTTTCGACTCTGGTACAGCTTAATCCTATCATAAATCAAAATTTTAATCCAGTATTTCCCTACTCATTCTAAAGAAGAATAAATATCCTTCCTGTTCGTAGGTAATCAAGATACTCATAATCATTCATAAGCAAGAGTGACTTCCCTACTCATTCTTAAGTAATAATTATTTGGCAACCTTGACTTTAATTAAAGGTCCTCTTCCTGCCTTATTATTACCCCATACAGAAATCTTAGTGCCTGCTTTCTGCTTCGGTATTGTAATTGTAAAATTACCTTTATTATCTACCGTTCCTTCATAGGTTTTTTTACCGATTTTAGCAAATATTCTTGTCTGTGTCTTGGCAACCTTGGAGGGTGCATTCTTTAATACTGCGGGTAGCTCTTCCTCTTCGGCTTTTTTAGGCATCACACCGGCTTTCACTGTAGTTCCGGTTTTTCCTGTCGTTCCGTTTTCTTCTGTAGTTCCGGTTTCTTCTGTAGTTCCGGTTTCTTCTGTAGCTCCGGTTTCTTCTGTAGTTCCGGTTTCTTCAGATGTCTCAGCCATTGTCTCCTGA
>CAYMLE010000077.1:2554-12467 GCA_964391115.1 uncultured Herbinix sp.
TCCGGTTTCTTCTGTAGTTCCGGTTTCTTCAGATGTCTCAGCCATTGTCTCCTGAGGCGGAGCTGTGTAGTTCAATAATTCGATCGTTCCAGTAATCTGTTTGTCTCCAGCCTTAACTGCATTAACTTCAGGTGCATCTGGAGCTGTCTTTATTATCATAGAAGTAAACACATCACTAGTTCCAGTTACATTGACTGCTGTTATCTGTATCGGAGTACCTGATACATCACGGTCGATAGCAAATGTATATACATATCTACCACTGGTAATATCATATTCAAACACATTTGATACATAGGTTTTAGAGCCAATATTCAGGGTTACCTCACAATCCTTGTCTGCCAGTACTCGAGCTACCTTATCGGTGTTTGCTACTTCGTTCATAAGGGTTGGCATGTTCGGCATACCCGGTAGCACTGATGCCATAGCAGCCCTAAGGATCTTACCATCTGTAAACCTTGTCATAGCATAGATTGTGGTACCTGGCTCCAGCTTATCAATCAGATCATAACGAAATTTATACATGTAATCCGTATCAACTTCATATAGACTGTTTGTAAAGGTCTTTCCTTCTCCTTTACCAATCGCCAGATATACCGTTCCTCCGTCATAGTAAAAACCGGAGATTATATTGGAATTGCTAGTGACGCGGTTTATAACCAGACTTGAGGAATTATTTGAAGCAAACTCTTTAATATCCTTAACGATAACCTCGGTAGTAAAGCTATAGCGTGTCTTACCATTCTTGGAATCCTCCGCCGTAACTCCGAGCAGTTCCCCTGCGTATAATTGCTCATTTAGGGAGAAGGTAAATCTCCCATTCTTATCGGTTTTTGTGGTATAAAGCTTATCTCCTATTGATAATGTAATTGTATCGATTTTTCCTGTCGATGCCGGTACATAACCAGCGATTGTTTTTTCAATATTACTTACCTCATGTACTACTGGTGCATTGGGAGCCACTTCTTTTACTGTCGATGTAATAACTCGGCTGTTTCTTGACAGATGATCCAAGCTATAAACAGTGACCGTACTTCCTGCCTCTAGAGGTGGTACAATAATCTGGTAATATCCATTATTGTCTACTACTGCATAGGTTTCTACGATTTTTAAACCTTTATTGTATATCTCTGTATTGCTCTCATACAGCTCTCTTCCACCATTTTCAGGTACATAGACAATATCATCAATAATTGCAATAACCTGAGCATCGCTATCATTGGTATTTCCATTGATAAAATTCATGTTATTATTCGTCAGATTTAGGGTCGGCTGATTCGGTCCTGTTCGTTTCACCGGTATCGAAATACGTTCGCTCTCTAGCCCCTTCTCTTCATCCATGATATAGACTTTGATCACAGTACCGGAGGGCTGAGCCGGTAGTGCATAGGAAAATGAGCCTGAAACGCTTGTTTTGCTCTGATAAATACCAGTATAGGTTTCAAAAACAATCGTTTTGTTCGGTTCTGCTTTTCCTGATATTTTTGTTTTTCGGTTTGTATAGGTAACTACCTCTGGTGAAGAAAGGAGGTTATCATTAAAGTTATCGATAACTAGCTTTTTTAAGGTTTTATTCCCATGGATATCCTCGGCAAAGATGGAATATACACCATTATCGAATACGGTAAAGGTTTTATTCAGCACATCCTTTCCAACAATCCAGCTGTCATAATCTAAGCCATATTCACCGGATAACATCCTGGCCTGCTTAATCTCAGAGGAATCTGATACCAATACACCAACATCATACGACTTCGCGGTTGCATTGGTAACCAAGGGGGCTGCCAAAATATTTGGCCCAACGTTATCCTTTTCTACCATAGGGTAAGAAGCAATATAATATTTATATTGATTCTTCTCTGATAGATAAGATTCATACCACGGAGAGCGTTCAAATAATGTGCCTGCATAGTTGGGGACCTTTACCAGGAAGCGGTAACTAGGTGATAGTTTAACGCTCCAATTATAATCTACCGCCGGTAGGATATCACCGCTTTTGGAAATCTGCTCTATATATTTACCAAGGATAGACTGACTTCTAGTAAAGCCACTTAAAGCCGCCTGTTTCTCAACACCCTTGTTTGCTTCTGTAGGCTTGGTTATTTTATTCGTTGCTAATAGAAATGTCATATCATCCGTAACTTCAATACCATTATACTGCACACTAAAGATACGTCTGGTACTATTAATCCGGTTACCGGATAAATCATATCGAGGCTCAACCTCCGGATTAATCACATAGTCGATACCATCAAAGATAAAGAAACTACTCCAATCATCCAGCCAATCCTCCCGGATCAATGACTTTAAGTTATTCGTCTTCATCAGATCCGACATGGTCGAATTCTTCCAGTCCTTGTTCCCTCTGGTAGTTTCATAAGCACTGGCAGTCCATTCCAACCACTCTTTTAATTGCTTTCCAGTAATGGTATATAGATAAAGATAATCATTATAGGGCTGAATTGCTGACAGGTCTGATTCTGTTATTTTGTCGTTTATATTGATGAAATCCTCAATTGAATTCACACCATAACTGGCATAGGTAGATGCAGCAATCATAGGGTACTTTTTATATTCCTTCCCAGCCGAATTAGCGAAATTCAAAGCATAGTGCATCTTTGAGTTGTTAAGAAGCTGAATAGCAGAATTATCTCCTAAGAGACCATAATAATTCTGTATGACTACATTCTTATCTAATTCACCTAAGATCTCCGTGGAGTATTCCAGAAGCTTCTCCTCCCAATCACCATACATAGAAGCTAATTTTTGATCCTCTTTCGTCTGATCGGCCGTAACCATCCGAAGCTCTGAGCTACGGTCTATGATCTCGACCGTATCCCCATCAACCGCCAGGGTCAAGTCAACAACACCGATTGCTTCACCTCGATCACCGGCCATAATAATATTTTTCCCATTCATCAGATAGGTGTTTTTATCCACATTCGGGAGCTTATAGTATGGGGAGGTCATATCGGTAGTCGGGAACAGATTATGCTCATGACCACTTACGACAACATCGATATCCGGGATCTTTGTTAGTGCATATGCGACATTTTTAAAGTTTAACTCCGGATTCTCAGGTCCTATTCCGGTATGAGACAGTGCAATAATGATATCTGCACCCATTTCTTTTAATTTCTTCGACTGAGTCTTTGCATTTTCAACCATATCCTCAGTCCTTAAGATACCCTTATAGCTATGGGTTTTTCCCGTCAGAGTAGGTATTGTCTGACCAATAATCCCCACCTTTACCTCAACTAGATTACCAGATTCCGTCTCCATACTTCTTGTGATTAACATATTCTCCAAAAATGGATAATCCCCTGTTTTAGAATCTACAACGTTAGAAACTACCGTAATATCTCTAAGGCCGGAACCATTTAACTGTCTTAAAATATAATCATAGCCATAGTCAAATTCATGATTGCCTAGTGTAATAGCATCATATCCGATGAATGCCATGGCTTTATAAATCGGTTGTATTTCATACTGGTTTTCTGAAAATATATATTCTGTTGTATAGTCAAATAATACATCTCCAGCATCCAAAGTTATGGTATTACTCTGTGGCAGTTCTCCTTTGGTTCGGGTGATCAGATCAAATACCCTACCAAGACCACCATTGTTATAGTCAACTCCCTGTTCATAGTCCTTGCTATTTAATTGCCCATGTAGGTCCGTTGTTCCAATAATTCTTAGCTCTACCGTTTCTGATTGTACCTTCGCAGCTGTTGTAGAACTATATGCCATAGAACTGCTACCCATAGCCAGACTAAGAGCAACAGCAGCAATCGTTAATATCCTTTTCGTTTCCTTCTTCATAAATCTCTCCTTTTCTACACAAAAAAGCTGCGTAAACCGACATCGTTGATGTGATTAACAACAGCCCTTTTAGAAAATTAAGTCAACATTGCCAGTGATTCACATCCTGGCTATATAGTATAAAAATAATAAGGCAAAAGAATGGCAAAATATTTACGAAATGCTTACTATTGGTTTAATTAATTCCAAAATACGGTCGATCCGGTCGGAAAGATACAGATATCCGAATAATGCCTCTAGTCCAGTCGCGGTACGATATTCCACAATCCCTGCATTTTTGGCAGAGGTAAAGGATTTTGCATTCCGACCTCTCTTATAGACGGACAGCTCTTCCTCCGTCAGTTGCTCCTCAATATGATGAAATAATTCAGCCTGGGCCGTAGCTTGAACCTGCTGAGTCACCTGTTTATGAAGCTTATTCACTGGCGCATTTCCGGCTTCCACTACCATCGTCCGTATAAGAATCTCATAGATAGCATCTCCAATATAAGCAAGGGTAAGGGGTGAATAGGTCCGGATATCATTCTCTGGAATTTGAAAGCTCTGTCGTATAATACCTGCTAGTTGAATATGGTTGTTTTGCTCATTTAATTCCTTTTCCATCGTACACCCTCTCTGGTATCCTCCAGGACAATACCCTTCTCCAGTAGCTCATTTCGAATCTGGTCAGCCAGAGCAAAATCTCGATTCTTTCTTGCCTGCTGCCTATCTTCAATTAGCTTCTCAATCTCTTCCTCTAACAGCTCTTCCTCATGCTGGGCTTCTATTCCCAGAATACTGCTTAAGGATACGATCTTATCTCTGAGTGAAAGAACAAATGCCTTACTGCTGTCATTATTGCAATTCGTATTAGCCAACTTAACCAATTCAAATATGGCTGTTATTGCATCTGCTGTATTAAAATCATCCTCCATGGAGGTATCAAATTTATTCTGTAAGGAATCCGCCTCTTTCAGAAACTGCAGTTCTTCCTTGCTTAGCTCTGTGTCCTGTAAGGACGTACTCTTAAGAAGGTATTCCAACTGGAAAACCGATGTCAGAATACGATCCAATGAATTTTTAGCCGCTTCCATTAGATCCCTACTAAAGTTCAGAGGGCTACGATAATGAGCGTTCAACATGAAGAAACGTAGTACCTGAGCAGGATATTGTTTGAGTATGTCACGAACGGTAAAGAAATTACCCTCGGATTTTGACATTTTCTTATTATCAATATTTAAGAAAGCATTATGCATCCAATACCTAGCAAACTCCTTTCCAGAAGCAGCTTCACTCTGAGCGATTTCATTTTCATGATGGGGAAATACTAAATCCTCACCACCGCCATGGATATCAATCTGCTCACCAAGGTATTTGCAGCTCATAACGGAACACTCAATGTGCCAGCCCGGACGGCCATCACTCCAGGGAGATGTCCAATAAGGCTCCCCTTCCTTCTTCGGCTTCCAGAGAACGAAATCCATCGAATCCTCCTTCTCTTCTGCCACCGCGATGCGAATACCAGCCTCTAGGTCATCGAGATTCTTCTTGGATAACTTGCCGTAATCTTGAAAGCTTCTGGTTCGATAATATACGGTCCCATTTTTCTCATAGGCATGACCCTTCTCGATCAGGGTAGATATCATCTGGATCATACCCTCTATTTCCTGGGTGGCCTTCGGATTATGGGTTGCATCCTTGATATTCAATGCTTTCGTATCCGCTTTGAATTCTTGAATATAACGTTCGGATATCTCGGATGCATCAACTCCTTCTTCTACTGCCCGCTTGATGATTTTGTCGTCAACATCAGTAAAATTAGAAACATAATTAACTTCATATCCCTTATATTCGAAAAATCTTCGAACCGTATCAAAGATGATAACCGGCCTAGCATTTCCTATATGGATGAAATTATATACGGTTGGTCCGCAGACGTACATACGGACTTTGCCCTCCTCGATAGGGATAAATTCTTCTTTCTTCTGAGTTAGGGTATTATATATCTTCATTCAATCTTCCTCCTTCATGGTAATTCAGTCCATTCATTCTATCTTTATTATTCATAATTTTTACACTTATTAGTATCCATTGACCATACATTCTATTATTGCCATAGGTAGCAGTATACAGACACTTAACTAAATCGCTTAGTGCTTATTCAATTCCTTCAATTCCTTCAATTTCTTCTCCAGCTTTTTAAATCGGTCATCGATCTGCTTTATTTCATCCTTCAGACACTGGTTCTCAGTCTTCAAGCTTAACAGCTCTATTTTAACCGGATCTGGTAAATGAACCTGATCCATATCCTCGCGAGGTATCTTCACATTATCTCTCTTTACAACTCTTCCTGGAACACCAACCACGGTTGAATTTGGGGGCACCTCAGTTAACACCACGGACCCAGCCCCAATTTTCGAACCTTCTCCAACAGTAAAGGAACCGATTACCTTTGCACCGGCACTGATCATTACATTGTTGCCTATGGTGGGATGTCGTTTTCCTTGCTCCTTACCGGTACCGCCTAGGGTAACGCCCTGATATAGGGTTACATTATCACCAATAATGGTAGTTTCTCCAATCACCACTCCATGTCCATGATCGATGAATAGCCCCTTCCCAATGGTAGCTCCAGGATGAATCTCAATACCGGTTTTACGGGCCGTTCTTTGGGAATACCAACGGGCAAGCAGATAATGCTTCTTCCGATATAAGCGATGAGCGATTCGATACCGTATAATTGCTTTAAAGCTTGGATAGAGAAATACTTCCATGGGTGATTTAATGGCAGGATCTCGTTCCTTTATGATTTGCATTTCTTCCTTGATATATTTAATAAATCCCATACTACATCCTCCTTAAGGATAAGGTATCATTTATAATATTTATTACATCTTAACCTCGAATGGGCAACGGCTATGCGGTCTTAGACTGAATTTATTTCATCAAAAAACCGCCTCTAATATATAGAGGCGGTAATATCCGCGGTTCCACTCTACTTGTATGCACTATCTGAACTGAACTCAATAGACATACATCTTCTACAGATAACGGCTGCTACCGTGCTCGGCTAAGAAGTCCTTCACCGAACCAGCTCCCGGATGCACTTCGCCCAAACTTTAGTAAAGAATGCTTTCAGCCGGTGACATTCTATCTCTGATACCAAATTACGGGTTACTTTTTCCGTTCATTGCTTTTACTTATTCCTATATTGTATGCAGATTTGAATATTTTGTCAATACTCGATTTTCACTGTACTGTTCATACAATTTTATCAATACGACTGCTTATAATCTTTGAATCACCAGAGCTTACCCTCGATTAATGCTTGGTACAGCCTCCACAGCCTCCACAATCACGGACTGAACTATCCGGTGTAACATCCCTCTGGTAACTCATCAATCCCTCCAACAAACATACGGCATTTGCAGCGATTCCAAGTTCAGCACCGGTAAAGCCTAAGCCTTCCTCTGTAGTAGCCTTTATGTTTATGCGGTCTAGCTCCAGATCCAGAGCCTTACCAATCTCAGTTACCATGGCCGGAAGATATGCTGCTAGCTTTGGCTTTTGAGCAATAATCGTTGCATCAATATTCTCGATGCAGTACAATTTATCGTCGAGCAGTGTCTTCACCTTTTTTAATAATTCTATGCTGGATGATCCCTTATATGCCGCATCGGTATCCGGAAAATGCTTTCCTATATCCCCCAGACCTGCTGCCCCGAGAAGGGCATCCATAATGGCATGGACTAATACATCTGCGTCGGAATGACCCAAAAGTCCTTTCTCATAGGGTATCTCAACACCACCGATAATTAGTGCTCTATCCTCAGCCAATTTATGAACATCGTAACCTATTCCTATTCTCATCTATATAAATCCTCCTATTGTCTATACCAACAGCTCAAACCAACCTTATATCCTTAGACTAAAGGTTATGTCCGTAGGTTCCATTATATAATAAGTCACGTTTATAATCCAGTGTAATCGTTCAACATTTTTATTATGATATCCTTGCACTAACCGCTATAGGAGAGGATTCTTATCATAGCAAAGATGGTAAATAAGATGGTTGGATAAGTGCAAGCTGCTATACCGATGATTAAAAGGACATATAATCAATATAAAGGTCATTAAATTCAGGATCGTTGGACAGATGAATTTCTTTACTTACGTTTACCAGTCGTTTCATCTCATCAACGACCTTCGGGTCCAGCACAAAGCTCACTGCTCCCGCTAAAGAACTATTCCCTATGGGCTCAATCTTATCCATCAGCTCTTGCGGTATTAACCCAATGCTAACTGCTTTTGCAATATCTAATTGATAGCCAAAACCACCGGCCAGATATACTCGCTCAATTTCATGATAGGATACCCCGTATTGTCTGATTAATATCTCGATTCCTGCCCGAATGGCAGCCTTCGCTAGCTGAAGCTCCCGTATATCCTTCTGGTATAGGGCAAATTCTGCAATCGGAAAGCCTGTTTCAAAATACGGATCTGCTAACAATCCGGTCTCATCGATGACACCGTTGGCAAGAAGCTCAGAAATAAGCTCAATCACTCCAGTGCCACAGATACCGATGGGAGGTTCTCCTTGGATTGTTTCTATCTTCGTATCTCCCGAGGTTATATTTACCTTGCAGATTGCTCCAGGAATACTAGCAACTCCACAGGTAAGATTCCCACCTTCAAAGGCTGGTCCAGCCGCAGTGGAAGCAACCAGTATCTTGTCTTTATTACCAATGGCCATCTCTCCATTCGTCCCTAGATCAACTAGAAGGAAGGGCTTCTCCGTATCGTTTATACCGCAGGCATATATTCCAGATACAATATCTCCACCAACAAAGGTTGATATCCCGGGTAAAATCGTAACCGGTATCTCATAGGGCTCTGAAAATAACTCCTTATAGCTAACCGTTATGGTACCGATATCGAGTGGCTGAAATGGATACACTCCTAACGTTTCACAGGAATAGCCAAGAAGTAGATGTACCATCGTAGTATTACCTGATATCACTATACTACTTAAATTACGATATTCAAGAGTCAACACTTTCAATAGCGACTGGATTCCCCGTTCTAGTTCAAGCCGTATGGTATCCCTCAGTTCAATTCTCTTCCCATCATTAGATGCCTTCATTCTTGAGATAACATCGGCACCATAAGCTCTCTGTCGGTTAACTGCTGACACCGTTTTGATTACTCTATGTTCTATAAGATCAATGAGAGAAAATGCTAGGGTAGTTGTCCCCAGATCTATAGCAACTCCATAGAGTTTATCCACAAATTGCTTGGATAGGTCTACATCTCTTAAGGATATCTCCATATCCTTTCGATTTTTCTCTACAGGCTCTAAGGATTCATCTATATTATTCTGATTTTTCTCTACAGGCTCTAAGGATTCATCTATTTTATTCCTGCTATTTTCTTTCTCTCTTAAGGACTTACGGTTATTCACCCGATACTCTGAAACGGAAAAGATATCGGTTTCCTCCTGAGATAGTAATTCAATGATAGCTTTCTTCTGAGGATATAATTGGCAGGCAAGACGGATCCCTTGATGCAGTTCCTGAGTGGTAAGCAATGTTTCATCCTGGGACGAAATATTCAGACTACCTTCGATTATCCGGATTCGGCATTTTCCGCAGGTCCCCCTGCCACCACAATTAGCTGAAGGATATAGTCCATGACGGATCATAGCCTCCATGAGGCTTTCCTTCTCTCCGCAGGTTATATTAACCGCTTCATTTTTAATCAGCAAGGTTATTGTTGTTGCACTATCACTCATATATGGCTCACCGTCTTTCCGTTTTATAGTATCATTTTAATTATTCCCACGAACTTCGTCAATATGGATCTGATAAGTACCAAGCTCTCTTTTCCACATAGGCTCGCTATCATTTCTACATATGCTATAAGCATAATTAAAAACCTCTGAATGCTATCATCCAGAGGTTACATTAGTAGCGAAGGACGGATTTGAACCGCCGACACTGCGGGTATGAACCGCATGCTCTCGCCAACTGAGCTACTTCGCCATATTAAATTGTTACAAATGGGACCTATAGGGCTCGAACCTATGACCCTCTGCTTGTAAGGCAGATGCTCT
>CAYMLE010000078.1:0-374 GCA_964391115.1 uncultured Herbinix sp.
TAGGTAGACAGTGTCAACATAGCGAATATCAAGGTAAACATACTTCCTATATAAGAGGGACTATCCATAGAGAATGCCATAAATATATAGAATCCCAAAACAACCCCAAACATTTTTAAATTCTTTTTAAGGTTAATAACATCCTTAAGAATCAATCCAATCATTTAGATACTCTCCTTTCCTCTATTTACGAATAACATAATCTCTTCAAGGGAAGCTCGATCGACAGAAAGCTGACGATACTGTTTCATAAATGCGTCCTTCTTCCGTATCATAACCTCAACCCCAAAGCTGTTTTCTCGGATACCCACGATAAATGACCGATCAATCACAGCTAAATCTTCCTTACGGCAATGGAGTATTCCATGTTGATA